>NZ_QTNH01000001.1:0-110124 GCF_003603515.1 Bacteroides sp. AM32-11AC
ACCCCTTGACATAGACCACTGAACGGCCGGCACCACGCTTGCGAATCACGCCGGAATCGATAAATGTCTGCAAATCCCTCGAAGCCCGGCGGGCGGTGACATGGACAAGGCGGGAATATTCTGCACGAGTAATACAGACATTAGCTTCCAGAAAGTCCATCATGCTTTTTTCACGGGCAACCATGTCGCCCATTGCTTTCGGTTTATCCGGGAAAAAGCGTTTATCCGCACGTTCCAACTCCATCTTACCTGCCACATAACGTTTGAATTCGATGCCGGGACGGAATTTCACCGTGGACATCTTGACCGACTCCGCACGTACTTCTTTCTTATTCATCACCGGATGGGTACACTTCAGCGTGGTGCTGAAGAAGCCAAGTCCCTCTATCTCCACCGTATAGCCCTTTGCCAGCCAGTCTCCAAGCGTAGTGGTGATGGCTTGCACAATACCCACAACCATGGCGTGGGGCATATGTTCTTCACGAAAAACCCGTTCCATGAACTCTTTACCAGAAATGGTTCCCTTGGAACAGACACGGGCATGCAGCGACTTCGGTTCCTCGCCTTCGGGGACAGGCGTTTCATAAAGGTCATAATAAGCACTCATAAAATAATTTAAATTAATGGTTTATAGAGAATTGAGGGAAACTTGCAGCAAACTTGGGGAAGAAATGTTCTCGAAATCGGCAGAAGCTGGCAGTAAAGGTACTAATTATTTTTCTTGCCACAAGGATTTTACTTTCTTTCCACTGCCGTATTCTTTTCTTTCCACAGCTGTGGAAAGAAAAGAATACGGCAGTGGAAAGATTAGCATTTAGGATAGAAAAGGATAACTCCCAATGAGTCTGTCCTTAGTTCTTGGCAGGCAAAGAAACAGAAGCCTCCAATATCGGGGAGACAGACTCCCAAACCTGAGCATCGATACTCTGCATTCCTTGCACAGAAGGATGCCCCCATTGTTTATCAATGTCGTGCAAACGAATATTCTCGATGCCATAGTGCCGGCAAATTTCATCCATGGAATCAGTTACCTCTTCGGATAATTCAGAATTGGTAATATTATAAATCCTGGCCGCAGGATAGAGCTGCTTGAGAGATGCAAGCAGATAGCAAAAGGCAGGACGGAAGCTATACAAATCGGCTTTCGTCCAGCCATCATATTGGTATACGCCAATGGGAGCACCTGCCCAACTGTCATTGGTACCGCCAAAAACAAGGATTATGTCGGGGGTGCCGAGGTTGTGAATACGGGTGATAAAAGAACGGTCGGAGTAATCGGCTTTCTCGTAACCGGTATGACAGACGGTGGAGCCGGAATAGGAATTGTTGCGTTCCAACTGAAAGCCGTGCTCATGGATGAAACGGTACCACCAGGTTTCCTCCACCTTTGTCACATCATTCTCTTTCTTTTCGCCGGGAACTCCATACCAGCAGAGATTGGCGGCAGGAGAGACATGACCGTAAAAAGTGGAATAGGAATCGCCAAGAATAGAAACTTTCTTTTGAGCAAACACCCCTGATATAAGGGTCAGGGAAAAAACAACCAGAAAAAACAAGGATTTGCAGTTCATAATAGATAGATTTTTATGTCGTATGCCGCAAAGTTATAAAGTTTGTCCCGGTTTGACGGCAAGAAACCGTAGTTTTTTTGCCATAGCCCGCTTATATGAAAGCCCCTCTACCATCGGATTCCCACAAAAAAAGGAAATGCCGGATTGATAGAGGGGCGAGAGAATGAAGATGAGAAAGAGTATATTTTACTCCCGCCCTCCACCGAGGGCTTGATAGAGGTTGATGATACCTTGTATTTCATCAAAGCGGTCGGCTACCTGTGTCAGTTGGGCAGAGAGTAGCCCCTGCTGGGCAGTGAGCACTTCCAAATAGGTGGAAGTGCCGTGTTGCATCAGTAACCGGGTGCTGCGGACGGTAGTTTCCAGTGAAGTTATCTGCCTTGCGCGGAGCTCCGTCTTTCCACGGGCTACCTGCACTTGGGTCAGAGCATTGTTCACTTCGCTACCGGCATTGAGCAAAGCTTGCTGAAAAGCGAGCCTGGCTTCTTCCTGCTGTGCTTTGGCTATCTTGAGCTGTGCCACGTTCAGCCCTTTGTTGAACAAGGGTTGTGTCAGCGAACCGATGGCGGAGAAGAGTAGTTTTCCTGGATTGACAATCATGCTTCCTGCCGAGTTGGTCCAGCCAGCTGTACCGCTCAAGGTGATGGAGGGGTAGAAAGCAGAACGGGCGGCATTGGTGCTGTAGAAAGCGGATGCCAGCGAGAGTTCGGCACTTTTCACATCGGGACGGCGGGAAAGCAATTGCAGAGGTACGCCCACCGCAAGTTCCTGCGGGAACTCCTGCCCCGCCAACCGGCCACGCTCAATGGTGCCCGGAACATCGCCCAACAGAATGGAGAGACTGTTCTCCACTTCCTTTACCTGCTGCCGGAGGTCGAGCAGCGAAGCTTCCACCTGACGACAGTTGGCTTTGGATTGCGAGACACTCGCCTCGTTCGTCATGCCTGCAGCCATCATGGCTCGCATGGTGCGTACACTTTCGCGCCAACTGGCGGCTGTTTCTTCGGAAATGCGGTATTGCTCGTCGAGCATCAGCAAGGTGTAGTACAGATTGGCCACATTAGCTATCAGCGAAGTGCTGACGGCTTGTTCGTACTCCAAGCTTTGAAGGTAGAGCGCTTTGGAACGGCGTTTGGCATTGGTCAACTTACCAAAAATATCGACTTCCCAACTTGCCGAGGCAATGCCGGAATAGGTCCACGAGCCTTTGGAATTGTCGAAACTGCTGACGCCACCCTGCGGAGTGAGCATAAACGAAGGCAGGTACGAAAGTTTGGCCGACATCAGCGTGGCTTCTGCCTCCTTGATACGTTGTTGGGCGGAAAGCAGGTCAGTGTTGCCTTGCAAGGCTTGTTCGATGAGCGACTGTAATTGCGGGTCCGTAAAAAGCTCGCGCCAGGAAAGGGAAGCGATGGAGGTAGTGTCCGATGCCGCAAACAGACTCAGGCTATCCAGACTTTGCCCGTCCAAATCGTGTCCATAAAGTCCATCGGTCGTGATGTCCTCCGGGCGCTGGTATTTGGTATAGATGCCGCAACTGGTCAGTACCAAGCCGGCGACAGCTAATAATATGAATTGTTTCTTCATTATTTTTTTATGTTAGTTACGCGATAATGTACTAATGTGATTCTTCTATCTCCTTCCGGCTTACTTTCATCTCTTCCTCAATCTGCCAGTCGCTCGTCGGGACGGATTGGGCAGGACGAAGCCGCTCCTGCAACCACTGGAAACTGATGAACAAGACAGGAACAATGAACAGCAGCGCCAATGTGCCGATGAACATACCACCGACAACACCCGTACCCAATGAACGGTTACCGTTGGCTCCGACACCCGTGGCAACCACCAAGGGGAAAAGGCCGAAAATCATCGTCAGTACCGTCATCAGGATGGGACGGAAACGCGCCTTTGCCGCACTGACGGCAGAAGCAATCAGCCCCATTCCCGCTTTACGGCGCTCGGCGGCATACTCCGTCAACAGAATAGCGGTCTTTGCCAACAGACCTATCAGCATGATAAGTCCCGTCTGTAAATAGATATTATTCTCCAACCCGGCTATCCTGGCAAAAAGGAACGACCCCATCAGGCCCGCAGGAACGGCCAGGATAACGGCAAACGGAATCAGAAAGCTCTCGTAAAGCGCACTCAGAATCAAGTAAATCATCAAGATACAGATACCGAAGATGATGACTGTAGTACCACTCTGCTGGCTTTCCTCGCGGGTGATGCCACCAAAGTCATAGCCATATCCCTTCGGCAAGGCTATCTCCGCCGTTTCTTGTACGGCACGGATGGCGTCACCGGTACTGTATCCCTCAGCAGGCATGGCATTCACGGCAATGGAGTTGAACATGTTGAAGCGGCTCAAGGACTCGGCACCGTAGGAACGGGTCAGCGTAACGAACTGGCTCAACGGAGCCATCTCACCGTTGGACATGCGCACAAAGGCATTGTTCAGTGAAGCCTCATCCAAACGGAACTTCGGGTCGGCCTGAATCATTACCTTGTAAACTTTGGAGAAACGGTTGAAGTTGGAGACATATTGCCCGCCATAATAGCCCGACAGTGTGGACAACACCTGGTCGGGAGTAATCCCGGCACGTTTGCACTTGGAAGCATCCACCTCGACGGTCCACTGCGGATAGCGTACATCGAACGTGGAGTATGCCATCGAAATTTCCGGACGCTGGTTCAGTGCCGCCAGATACTGCTGGGTGGTCTGGAAGAAGGTGTTCATATCCCCTCCCTGCTTGTCCTGCACATTCAAGTCCAGCGCATTACCCATACCATAGCCCGGAATCATACCCGGAGCAATGGCAAAGACTGTAGCATCCTTAATATCCGCCGTGCGAGCGTATATCTGGTTGACGACTGCCTGCACCTGGTCTTCCTTTGCCGTACGCTCGTCCCAAGGTTTCAGCTTCACGATAATCATACCGAAAGAATTTCCCTGCCCGGACAGCAGACCATAACCGGCAACTTTCTGCAAGTGCAATTTCTGAGGAAGGTCTTCCAGACGCTTCTCCACGCGGTCTATAATGTCATTTGTCGTCTTGAGCGAGCTACCCGGAGCGGTGCTAACGTTGACAAACAACGTTCCTTGGTCCTCGTCGGGCACCAGTCCGGTCTTGGTGGTATTCATCAGGAATACCAGCAGCACCACCGAAAGTGCCAGCAACGACCATCCCAGCCAGCGGCGCTTGATGAACAGCAACACTATCTTCTTATACTTCTCGACCACCGCCTCGAAAGCCGTGTTGAATGCCTTGCGGAAGCGCGAAGCAAAATTATTCTTCTCCGTTCCGTCCTCATTGATATAAGGCTTCAGCAGCAAGGCACAAAGTGCGGGACTGAGTGTCAACGCATTAATCGCCGAAATACCAACGGCCACCGCCATCGTCAACCCAAACTGGGTATAGAACGTACCGGAAGTCCCTCCCATGAACGATACCGGAATAAACACCGCCATAAACACCAGTGAAGAAGTGATAACCGCGTTGCTGATGCCCTTCATCGCATCGATACTTGCCATATAGGAGGACTTATAGCCCACATCAAACCGTGCCTGCACCGCCTCCACCACGACAATGGCGTCATCCACCACCGTACCAATCACCAATACCAGCGCAAACAGCGTAATCAGATTGATACTGAATCCGGCAACGGACATGAAAGCAAACGTACCAATCAGTGAAACAACGATACCTACCAGCGGAATCAGCGTAGAGCGGATGTCTTGCAAAAAGACATAAACCACCAGGATAACCAGGATAATAGCCTCAATCAGCGTTTTCACCACTTCGTGGATAGAGGCGAAGAGGAAATCGTTGCTGGACATCATCTGGGTAAGCTCCACGCCTTTCGGCAAGTCCTTGCGTGCTTCTTCAAGGAGCCGGTCAATCTGCCGGTTCACTTCCGTGGCATTGGAGCCCGCGGTCTGGAACACCATGCAGGAGATACCGGGATGTCCATCCATGGTACCTTTGTAGGCATAACTGTCCTTACCCAGCTCTATATCGGCGATGTCCTTCAGTTTCAGCACCTCGCCGTCTTCGGTAGAACGGATGACGATGTCGCCGAACTCCTCAGGAGTAATGAGGCGTCCCGTATATTTCATGGTATATTGATACGTCTCATCCGAGTTCTCACCAAACGACCCGGTGGCCGATTCGATATTCTGCTCTGCCAGCACAGCCGTCACATCCGAAGGTATCAGCTTGTACTGCGCCATGACATCCGGTTTCATCCAGATACGCATGCTGTAGTCACCACCCATAATCATCATATCGCCCACACCGGAGATACGGAGAATCTGCGGCTTCAGATTGATACTGATATAGTTGGCAAGAAAGTTCTCGTCATAGCTGTCATCAGGGCTATATAAAGAGAACATCTGTAAGATACTGGTCTGCCGCTTGCTGGTGGTGACACCCACCTGGGTTACTTCGGCAGGAAGCTGCCCCGTAGCTTTGGACACACGGTTCTGCACATTGACCGCCGCCATGTCCGGGTCTGTACCCTGCTTGAAGTAAACAGTAATGGAAACCGACCCTGCATTGCTGGCGGTAGAAGTCATGTAAGTCATGTCCTCCACACCGTTGATGGCCTCTTCCAACGGAGCGATAACACTTTTCTGAAGGGTTTCCGCACTGGCACCATAGTAAGTGGTGCTCACCATGATGGTGGGCGGCGCAATGTCGGGATATTGCTCAACGGGCAAGGTGAACAATCCGATGATGCCCAGAATGACAATCGTAATGGAGATGACTGCCGAAAAAACGGGGCGTTCTATAAAAGTTCTGAGGTTCATATTCTATCGGTTAAAAATTATCATTCATTCGTTTTGGGTTGGACGGAGGTACCTTCACGCAGCAAACCCACGCCTTCGGCCACAATTGTGTCCCCCACTTTCAAGCCACTCTCTACGATATATTCCTGACCTCCATTCACACGGGTCACTTGCACGGGAACTGATTGCGCCTTGCCGTCAACTACCTTATATACATAGACCTTGTCCTGTACTTCGTAAGTGGCACTCTGGGGAACAACGATGCAGTTCTCTTTCCGTACCGGGATGATGACGTTGCCCGAACCGCCACTGGTCAGCAATCCCTCTTTATTGGGGAACACGGCACGCAGACTGACTGTACCCGTAGAGGTATCAATTACACCACTGATAGTTTCTATCTTACCTTCTTGCGGATAGACAGAACGGTCATTGAGCTGTAATTCGATAGAGTCCATCTCTGCCAGCGCCTTATCCTTGGAGCCGTAGCGGCGGGTGAGGTCAAGCAACTGATTCTCTGTCATGGAGAAATAGACATACATATTAGAATTATCGGATACGGTCGTCAGTGGTTTGGGCAAACTGGCGCTGACCAACGTCCCCACCCTATAAGGGAGCGTACCTACCATTCCATCTGCCGGACTCTTCACTTCTGTATAAGAGAGGTTATTGGCGGCATTCACCTGCTGCGCCTCGGCTTGGGCCAACTGGGCTTTCGCTGTCAGCAGGCTGTTGTAGGAAGTCTTTAAGTCAAACTCGGAAATCACCTTCTGGGCATAAAGCTCCTTCTTGCTGTCATATGTCAGTTGCGAAGTGGCCACGCCGGCACGGGCAGCTTCCACATAGGCTTCTGCTGTGCGCAAGGCTGCCAGATAGGGCACCTGGTCGATAATAAACAAGACTTGCCCCCGACGCACGGTCTGTCCTTCCTCCACACAAAGTTTGGTGAGTGTACCGGACACCTGCGGATAGATGTCAATGTCCTGCCGTCCGCGGATGGCTGCGGAATAAATTGTCTGCAGTTCTTTGTCGGTAGTCGAAATAGTCATCACCTGATATTCCGACTGGGGTTGCACGACAGGCGCGCTGCCGCAGGCTGCCAGTGTTGCACTACAGATGACGGTCATCATCTGTTTCATCATACTCTTTTTTGTTATCATACTTTTTATCTTAAAAAAATAATACGTCGGCTTTCTCTTTCATTTTTTAAGCCGGCAGCAAAGGTATGCCGTTTTTGAACAACCATTTGTTTCATTGAAGGTACACGACTGTTCATTTTCGGAACATGCCATTTAACAATCCAAAAAGAACTCGTACCTTTGTAACCGCAAATCATAAGCAATCTAACATATGAACCCATTACTGACTACCAAACAAGAAACGTTCAGAGCCGGAACAGACAAGCTGGAATTCTTCCGGGAACGTCTTCTGAAAATGAACAATGGAGCACTGATGTTCTGCACCCGTGGAGAAGCAAATATCACAATAGATTTAAGAAAATATCATATTGTACCCAATACGCACATTACGCTGCTTCCAAGTTCCATTATTTCACTGACAAGTGCGAGTAAAGATTTCCTGGTGGACTTCTTTGCCTATTCCGAGACAATGTTCAAGACGGCATGTTTCCGTTTAGAGCCGCCCTTCATACATTTTATAAAGGAGAATGCATGCTATACGCATACCGAAGACGAACCGGTTCGTGCTATCACAGGACTCATCACGGCAAGCAATGCCATCTACCGCGATTCTGAAAATCTGTATCGCGAAGCCATTGCACAAAACCTGCTGCAAATTTTCTTCCTCGACACCTACGACAAGGTTCAACGTTACTTTACGGAAGAGCAAATCAATGGCAGTAACCGGAAAGAAGAATTGTTCAAAAAGTTCATAAATCTGGTACATACGTACTGTACTACCCAGCGGGATGTCGCTTTTTATGCTGACCAACTCTGCATTTCGACCCGCTACCTATCTGCCATCACCAAACAAGTGGCAGAAGATTCTGCCAAAGAAATCATTGACGAAAACCTGATATTGGAACTGAAAATGGCACTGCAATCCACCGGCATGTCACTGAAAGAGATTGCCGACAAATATCGTTTTCCCGACCAGTCTTTCTTCGGACGATATTTCAAGAAACACACGGGAATGTCACCCAAGGAGTACAGAGCAAAGAAGAACTGAGGTATGAGCATGCATTTATCCCCTTCTCCTCTGCCTCTTTAGTATTTTTTTAGTATATTTGTCAGACACTAATTTAATCAGTTCAATACCATGAGAAAACTTACACACATGCTCCTTGCAGGCACTCTCATCCTGGCCTGCTCTTCATGCGGAGTAGAAACAACAGCCAACTATCAAGTCATTCCCCTGCCCCAGGAGGTTGCCTTGAGTCAGGAATCCCCCTTCAACCTGAATGACGGTACCATCATCGCCTACCCCGAACACAATGAACTTTTGAAACGCAATGCCGAGTTTTTGGCCGAATACATCAGCCAGTCCACCGGCCACACCCTCCAGACAGAAGCCCTTGCCCCGGGGAGCGAAGCGCCCAAAGGCGCCATCACATTGGGACTGGATCCGGCCATCGGCAACCGGGAAGGCTATGTGCTGACCGTCAAAGCCGACCGGGTGACCCTAAACGGACAGACCGAGAACGGGGTGTTCTACGGTATACAAACCCTGCGTAAATCAATCCCCGCCGAAACCAAAGCCACCTCTATCCTATTGCCTGCCGGCAGCATCCAGGATGAACCCCGCTTCAGCTACCGGGGCATGCACCTCGATGTGGGCCGCCACTTCTTTCCCATTGAGTTCGTAAAAAAATACATAGACTTGCTGGCACTTCACAATATGAATACCTTCCACTGGCACCTCACCGAAGACCAAGGCTGGAGAATAGAAATAAAGAAGTATCCCAAGCTGACGGAAATTGGCGCCTGGCGCGACCGTACCGTTATCGGCCGGAACACCGAAGAGTATGACAACACCCGGTATGGCGGTTTCTATACGCAGGAGCAAGCCAAAGAAATCGTAAAATATGCCGGGGAGCGCTATATCACGGTCATCCCCGAAGTAGACCTGCCCGGACACATGCTTGCCGCACTGGCCGCCTATCCCGAAATGGGATGTACCGGTGGACCGTATGAAGTGTGCCCACGTTGGGGCGTATTCGAAGATGTGCTGTGCATCGGCAACGAAAAGTCCATGCAGTTCCTCGAAGATGTCATGGCCGAAATCATTGACATATTCCCTTCCAAATACATCCACATCGGCGGTGACGAAGCTCCCCGCACCCGTTGGGAAAAGTGTCCCAAATGCCAGGCACGTATCAGAACCGAAAAATTGAAAGCCGACAAGAACCATACTGCCGAAGACCGTCTGCAGAGCTATTGTATGACACGTATCGAAAAGCTCCTCAATAGTAAAGGACGCCAGATTATCGGCTGGGATGAGATTCTGGAAGGCGACGTCGCCCCCAACGCAACTGTTATGTCATGGCGTGGCTCGGCAGGAGGAATCAAGGCGGCCCAACTGGGACACGACGTGATAATGACACCCAATGACTATTGCTACTTTGATTATTACCAAAGTGAGGATACCCGGCACGAACCATTTGCCATCGGAGGCTTTGTCCCATTGGAGAAAGTATACAGTCTGAATCCTACCGCCTCACTGACCGAAGAACAAGCCAAGCACATACTCGGCACACAAGCCAACCTTTGGACAGAATACATCCCGACCAGCGAACAGGTAGAGTATATGGTTCTCCCCCGTATGGCCGCCCTTGCCGAAGTACAATGGACACAACTGGAAAAGAAAGATTATACAAACTTCACTACCCGACTGGCCGGACTCATCGGCCTCTACCGGAGAGACGGGCTCAACTACCGGGAACCCTTCCGACAGCAGGCAGACTCCACAGCGACCGAGAAGAAGTAATCAGAACTGGAAATAGATAAACGGCTGTATCTCCGAACTTTTCATCTGAATGACCAGATAGATTACAGCAAGCATCAGTACCGCCTTTCCCAACAAGGGGAGGCGGATTACTGTTTTTGTGCAAGCACGTTCCCAACTGTCGGGCACAAAATGCAGCAGATAGCCCAATGCCATCAGTGCAAACACTTCCCAATAACCCTCTACCAGCTGCGGGAAGAGTTGCGGACGGAAAGTAGTGAATATCTGCTTCAGCATATCCATTGATGTGGAGAACTCCGCATTACGGAAGAATATCCAGCAGAAACAAACAAAATGGAAAGTGACAAGCACTCCGAAGAAGCGGTGGATGCCATGGCTCTCCGTCCCCTTCTTACGCCCGGTAAGCGTCATCCAGAACTTATGGGCTGCAAGCGCAACGCCATGCATCATTCCCCAAAGTACAAAATTCCACGAAGCGCCATGCCACAAGCCGCCCAGGAACATGGTAATGATGAGATTGGCATATTGGCGAATTTTCCCCTTCCGGTTGCCTCCCAAAGAAATATAAAGGTAATCGCGCAACCAGCTGGAAAGCGAAATATGCCACCGCCTCCAAAATTCCGTAATGGAAGCGGACTTATAAGGGGAATCGAAATTGATATTGAAATGGAAGCCCAGCAACAAGGCAATGCCGATAGCCATATCACTGTAACCGGAGAAGTCGCAATAAATCTGCAAGGCATAGCCATAAACACCTATCAGATTCTCCACCCCCGAATAAAGAGTAGGATTATCAAAAATACGCTCTACAAAGTTAACGCTGATATAGTCCGATATAACCGCTTTCTTGAAGAGCCCACTCACGATGAGGAAGATTCCACGTCCGAACATCTCATTGGAGACAAACAGCGGGCGGCGGATTTGCGGAATGAAATCACGGGCACGTACAATAGGACCCGCCACCAACTGGGGAAAGAAAGAAACATAAAAAGCATAATCCAACAAACTGGTCAGAGGCGTTATCTGGCGACGGTACACATCTATCGTATAGCTCAACGACTGAAAAGTGAAAAAAGAGATGCCCACAGGAAGGAAAATATCCATTGTCGTGAACGTGCCTCCCGTCAGCGAGGCAAAAGTTTCGCCCAGAAAATTGGTGTACTTGAAGTAACACAACAATCCCAAATTGATGAACAGACTCAACACAACCCATGCCTTACGTAGCCAGGGAATAGCCTCGCGTGCCATCAAGCGTGCAATGAAAAAGTCACAGACCGTCACCAGTCCAAGCAGGAAGAAATAAGTGCCACTACTTTTATAATAGAAGTAATAGGAAAACAAGGTGACAAACAGCAAACGCGCCGTCGTCCGGCGTTGCAACAACAGATAAACCAATATAAAAGCGACAAACAGCCAGAGGAAAATACCACTGCTGAATATCATCGGGGCTTGCGGGTCATAAGTGAAGACATCGCGCAAACGGTCCAAGTCTATATTCAATCCGGATAAAAATTCGTCAATATTCCACATAATCGTTATAAGCTTTTAACAAGGCCTGGTAGAACAGCTCGCCTTGCAGGCGGTAACCGTCCGGCAAATAGTGTACATGGTCCGGACGCATCAATCCGGCTTCCTGCCAGTTGAGGCAGGCACGGTGGGTACCGCCAAGTATTTCGTACATGTCCCATACCGCCAATCCGTTTTCATCGGCATAGCAGCGGATAGTCTGCACGGCAACGGCAGTACGCGGATTAATCTTATAGGTCCGACGACGGCGACGCTGCCGGAAACTCTCGTAAGAGCCCGGAGGAGTGGTCATCAACATCGGTACATTCGGCAGTTTCTCGCGAAGCATGCGTACAAGGTCGTCCATCTGGCGATAGTGCAGCATTGTATTGTAACGGCGGTTATGGCTTTCGTTCGTCCCGAAGGAAAGAATAAGCAGGTCGGGATGCAGAGCCGCAATATCAGCAATACGGTCCGGACGGGTGAAAGTAGTACAAAATGCACCGTTGATACCTACATCGGTATAAGAGACTGCCCCGAAAGTGTCCTGCATCAACGCACCGGTGGTACGGGGGAAGATATGGCCGCGTATATGGCTGTCGCCCACATGTACGATGCGAAGCGTATCAGCGGAAGCGCCCAGCCGAGACAGACGCAACTTCTCCCAGAAAGGATTAAGAATACCCAGACTGTCGGTAAGTACATTCTCCTTCATTTGCCGGAATGCGGCGGGAAAAGTTATCAAAGGGACAGACACCGTATCCGTACGTTGGGAATAGAGGCAGAGAGTATCACAATCCGCTCCACCGGCATGACACGAAAGGCTGCCTGGCAGTATGTCCTGTGCATGGAGCGGCCGTATCGCCGCAATCAGCACCAGCACCGCGCAGCAAATCGTACATCGTAAATCGTACAATCGTGAATCCTCCTTATGGCTCCTCTTCATAGTAGGCCCTCCTTCTGTCATACTGTTCCTTGCCATAAATCAAAGACTCATAAAGTAATCCCGCAAGATGCTTTCCACCACGGAAGTTGATGTGCGTATAATCATAATTGGCCAATGACGGCTTGGCATGCACCATGTCTGCCATACTGCCTTCCCCACCCATAGCCTCGAACATGTTCCAGAAAGCGACAGCCTCATCCGCCGCCAAATTCTGTTGATAACGAACCAGATTCTTGATGCCAGGCATGGTACGCAGCTCCCCTTCTTCGGTCTTATAGTCCCTATCGCCCACGCTGACTATGAGGATGGCTGCTTGCGGAAAGGCCTCCTTGAGATGCTGCACCGTTGTCTGCATGCCGGCAATGTACTTGTCGTAATTCCGTCCGCGCTCTGTAGCCACATTCAGTCCGTACTGCAGGATTATCAAATCGTAAGGACGCTGTTCATTGAACTCACGCATCATCCACACGGGAACAGAGCGGAGGGAAAGGCCGGAGCTGCCACGCAGTGAGAAGTTATCCAGCACAATGCCGGAAGTACCGTCCATGGCAAGGCCATAAAACAAGGTGGAGTCCGCACTTTCCACCGTCCAACGGACAGAACCGATATTTCCCTCTACCGTCATCTCCTGCAAATCATCAATCGGCTCAAAAGTCTCGGTAGTTGCTTCGCCACGATTGACGCGGACAGAAAGGGTGGTTGTGCCACGGTTATAGAAAAAAATACTGGCACGCTGGCAAGTATCCAGACGGGAGGCATAGTTCTTCTGCCCCCGCAGTTCCACATAAGCACCGGTATTCGGAATAAAGTAATGTCCGGAGACTCCCAGCTTGCTACGGTCAAAGAACACGGAGTCCATGACAGAATGACTCTGCCATCCGCTGAAGGAATGACGCACTGTAGGACGGAAGCCACTGGTCATGGACGTAATGGTGACAAAACCTACTCCGCAACCGCCATATTTCTGCTGAAGCATCTCGCGTAAATCAGCCGTCAGAATATCCGCTTCGATAAAGGAGTCGCCGAAGTAGGCGATACGAACCGGACGGGGTGCTTTGGCAAGCTCGTCGAGCGCCTGATAGAACCGCGTCATGCCACGCATGGTAGAATCGCTGTAATCTTCAATGCACGTCATGCCCGCACGGCAGGTGTCCACAAAGGCGGGCTTCACCTTCGGGGGCGGAGGCAGCAGGCTGTCCGGCTCACTCACCGGCTTGGAAGGACGACGCACGTCCCCCAAGATATCCACACGCCTCAGCACACGGCCACCCATCGTAATACTTGGCAACAGATGCATCAGCAACAATGCACCCCATACGATAAACGCCAACAGACCCGTATATTTCAATGAATTCTTTTCCATACCTAATGTGGCCGCAAAGATATAGATATAGGTTGAAAAAATCTCTCCGGACAAAAAAGAATTATCCCCAAAGAAACAAGATTTTTTCTCCGGGGATAACGGTTATAGACAGAGCAGACCCGATTAAATGGTCTGTTCGATATTCCAAACAAAAGCACGGAGTCCGAGTTGCTCGGTCTCCTTGTCCATCCGGTGGAGCGCTTCGAGCAACGGAGCCACCTTAGTCTCATCTATGATAGTGATGATGGCGGAACACATACTGGGCCAGGCATGGCTGCCATAGTGCGGTTCCCCCGTCTTACTGCCACGCCCCTGTACTTGCTGCCAATAGCTGAAGCCGCGGCAGTTGTGGCGGTCAAGCAATGCCATGATACGTTCAAAGAACGCTTGGTCGAATGTTATAAATACTGATTTCACGCTATATAATGTTTAGTGATTAATGTTTAATGATTAACGGATAATGATTAATCATTGTTTACGTGGTTTCGTCATCTTCTCCTTATGCAACTGGTAATAATCATTCAGCTCACGGTCTTTCTTAATCTTCTTACGCGTGCGGCGGATACCAACACCTGCAAACGAGCAATAGAGTACGGGGACAAGAATCAATGTCAGAATGGTAGATACCGTCAGACCGCCAATTACGGCAACACCCAACGGACGCCACATCTCGGCACCTTCACCCTGCCCTACAGCCATCGGCACCATACCGAGGATAGTGGTCAGTGTAGTCATTAATACCGGACGCAAACGGCTGCGGCCTGCCGTGACTACAGAGTGAAGCACCGCTTGACCACGTTCGCGGCAAAGCGTGATGTAGTCTATGAGTACGATACCGTTCTTCACCACAATACCAATCAACATGATTCCACCCAAAAGCGACATCACATTCAAATTGGTTCCCGTAAAGAATAATGCCATCAACACACCGCTGAATGCAAATGGAATGGAAAACATGATGATGAACGGATAACTCAAAGACTCAAACTGAGCTGCCATCACAATGAATACGAGAATAACAATCAATACAGCCAGCGTTCCCAAGTCGGAGAATGAATCCTGTTGGTCCTCATACGAACCCGAAATCTGGATAGAAACACCACTTGGTAGGTCCATCTTATCAATTATAGCATTACCATCGGCCACCACATCGCCCAAAGGTGCTCCCGAAATAACCGCAGATACAGTAACAATACGCTCACGGTCTTTACGTTCGATGGTAGGAGGAGCAGAACGCTCGACTACTTTGCCGAGGTCTTTCACGCGGATACCCTCACCGGAAGGCGTATAAATAAGGATGTTCTCCAAATCTTCAATCTTTGTACGGAATTCGGGAGCGTAACGCACACGGATGTCGTACTCGTCACCATCTTCGCGATAATAAGATGCCAAAGCACCATTTACACGATTACGCAGATAGTTGGAGGCAGTAGAAAGATTCAAGCCATGCAATGCCAGCTTCTCACGGTCAAAGTCCACCTGATATTCGGGCTGATAATCCTGACGGCTGATGTTCACTTCACTCACACCTTTCACCTGCAACAATTTCTCTTTCAGTTCGGCTGACACTTTGTCCGTAGCGGTGAAGTCGTAACCATAAACCTCAAAGTCGGCACTTGCCTGGGCGCTCATGCCGCCTGTGCTACCGCCCAGAATAACCTGCGCCTTGTCCAATTCGGGATACCCCTTCAAGTCCTCACGCATTTCGTCGCAAACGGTTTCCAGTGTCACGTCACGGTCTCCCGGACTCACCAGACTGATATTGAAACTAATGATATGACTACCGTTGTCCTGCATGGAAGCAAACGTATTGTCAGAGTCCGCCTGCCCCACAGTGTAGTTGCAAACTTTCATCATATCTCCGTAGCGCGTCATCCACTTGTTTGTCAGTTCCGAAGCCAACGCTTCCGCACGCTCCACACGGGCCCCGATGGGCAACTGAAGGTTGATACCGATGCGGCTATTGTCTGCTGCCGGGAAGAACTCGGTACCGATATACTTGGCACAGAACAGACTTGCCACAAAGAATGCGGCACAGCCTGCCATAACCGTCAGACGATGGCGCACAGCCCAGTTCAACCGGTTCTGATACCACACGTCAAGACCGTCCAGCGCACGCTGAATCGGCGTATAGAGCGTAACGAACATCTTACTCTGCTTTTTCTGCAAACGCAGAAGCTGCGCACACATCATCGGGGTGAATGACAAGGCTGAAACTGTGGAAACCGTCATAATCACACACATCATCCATCCCAACTGACGGAATAACACACCGGACATACCACTTACCATCGTCAATGGGAAGAATACCGCAATCATAGTCAGCGTAGATGCAATTACGGAGATGGCCACCTCGTTCGTGGCATGTATCGCTGCCTGCTTCGGTTCGGAACCCCGTTCAATATGGGTCGTTACATTCTCGAGTACCACAATGGCGTCGTCCACCACGTTACCAATAGCAATAGAGAGACAAGAGAGCGAGATGATATTCAGTGAACCGCCGTCGATGATACCCAGATAGATGAACGAGGCAACCAGTGACATCGGTATGGTGATACAGATGATGACCGTGGCACGCCAACGCCCCAAAAAAACGAACACCACCAAGATAACGAACAGCATAGCGTACATAATGGTTTCCTCCAAGCTGTCTATCGTATTCAAGATGTTATCGGAAGTATTGACAATGATCCCCAGCTTCACATCGCTCGGCAGTGACTTCTGCAACTGTGGCAACATATCAATTACCTTCTGCGAAATGGCTACAGAATTGGCACCCGATTGTTTCTGCACCACAATCATAGCGCCCTGCACACCGTTGCTATACGTCTTCTGTGCACGTTCCTCCACAGAGTCCACAACTTTTGCCACATCGCGCAGATAGACGGAAGCACCGTTGTGCGTACCTACCACGATGTTCTCCATCTCTTTGGGATCCTTGAACTCACCTTCCACACGCAGCGAATAGGTATTGCTACCTACATCAAACGTACCGCCCGGCGTATTCCGGTTTTCGGCACTGATAATAGAGCTGATAGTTTCTACAGAAAGGTTGTAGGCATCCAGTTTATTGGGGTCGCAATATACATTGACCTCACGCTTGGGGGCACCCGAAATGGACACCGTACCGACACCGGGCACACGCGCCAAGGGATTCGCCACGTTGTCATCCAATATTTTGTAAAGAGCCGGCTGGCTCTCCTCCGCCTGCACGGAGAGCAGCAGGATAGGAATCATGTCCGTACTGAACTTGAAGATGATGGGAGTTTCGACCTCATCGGGCAGCATGGAGCTCACCATGTCCAGTTTATCACGCACGTCGTTCGTCAGCACGTCTATGTCATACCCATACTCAAACTCCAGCGTAATCACGGAAATATTCTCCGACGAACGGGAAGTGATATGCTTCAAGTTGCTGACCGAATTCAGCACGTTTTCCAACGGACGGGTCACGTTATTCTCGATGTCCGAGGCACTGGCACCCTGATAGGTCGTCATCACCATAATGGTGTTGGTCTCGATGTCCGGATAAAGGTCTACCGGCAATTTCGACAGAGAGAACAGACCAAATATAGCCACTGCCAGGAAGCAGAGCGAGGTCATAATCGGTTTCTTAACCGCTCCTTCGTATAAACTCATAAGATTAATTCTTTAATTTGCCAATGTGCTAATATGCTAATTGGCTGCGCAATGTAGCTACATCGGCACATTAGCATATTATCACATTACCACATTACCATATTATTTTTCTACCTCGACTTCCACACCATCGGCTAATTTAGACTGCCCAGCAATAACAACTTGAGAGTTATTGTCTACACCGGAAATCAACTCATACTCCGTATCCATACGACGGCCAAGCTCTACCTTATTATAAGACACCTTGCCGTTCTTGTAGACATAGACATAGCGGTCGCCTGAACCGGCACGCTTCACAATGGCCAGGTCGGGAACAACCACGTGGTCCTGTGTTCCGAAGTTCAGCGTGGCGCGGGCAAACATTCCCGGACGTACGCGCTGATCACGGTTGACAAGCTGTATCTCTACCGGGAAAGTACGGGTAGCCGGGTCGATGGTAGGATAAACAAGGCTGATTTTGCCTTCGAACTCCTCGTCACCATAGACATCTACTTTCACGGATACGGGAGCGCCCTTCTTCACTTTGGTAAAGTAGCCTTCGGATACGTTGATGTATAGTTTTACCGGAGTGATTTGCTCCACTACCAGTACCGGTTCTCCACCGCTATACATATCTCCGTTATCGTAATTGCGTGCCGTCACCACCCCGTTAATGGGACTGAGCAACGAGGTGTTCTCCAAGAGATTCTTATAGGAAGTCTCACGGATGTCGAGATTCATCTTGGCGGTATCCCACTCCGACTTGGAGGCACCGCCTACCTTATACAACTCGTCAATACGCTTGAACTCTATCTGCTGGTTGTCCAACTGATATTTTATCTGCTTCAGATTGGCAGCATCCATGCTGACCAGCTTCTGGCCTTTCGACACGCGGTCGCCCACCTCCACAAAAATGCGGTCTATACGCACCGGAGAAGAGGGAGCAATATTGTTTTTTACTTCGGCTTCCACCGTAGCGGTGTATTCCTGAATCTGTTCCACGGGACGGGACGACACCTCGGCCAGTTTCACCCTCGGCTTTTCGTCCACCTTCTCAGCAGCAGCTTTATCACTACCTCCGCTACATGCCCCCAGCATGGCAACAACCAGCAGGGCCATCCATTGAAAACCTTTTTTCATATCGTTGTTCTTATTTCTATTCTTCATTCTTAGTTCTTCATTCTTAGTTCTCTGCAATATAATCCTTTCCCAGCACTTGGTCAAGGTCAGCCTTCGCAACCAGATAATCATAGATGGACTGATTATAAGTCAGTTCGGCCTCCGTAAGCTGCACTTGCGAAGTGTTCAGCTCCAACACCGTACCTTTACCTACCTCATAGCGTTTACCGGCAATCTGCACAGCTTTCTGTGCCTGCATCACATTCTCGCGGTTGCTGACAACCTGCTCGGAACTGGCAGCCATGTTGTTCTGGTAGCTGGTAATCTGCATGTTCAGCTTTCGCTCTGTGTCCAGACGGTTCTGCTCCAACTGACGTATCTGAATACGGTTGGACTTGAGCTTGGTGAAATTGCTTGCCTTATACAAAGGAATACTCAGCGTAAACATCAGTGCGGAACTTCCGCTCCAATTATAATCGAGGATGTTCCAATCCTCGTTGTAGAGTGACTGGTACTGGTAAGAATAGTTCATACCCAAAGTAGGCATGAAGTTGGCACGGAGTGACTTGATGTTCTGATTGAGCATCTTCCGGTTCAAGTCCAACTGCTTCATCGTCGTATTATTGTTCAGATTGGCAGCGGGCTGATTCAGTTCATTGGCAAACAGCTCCGTCTCATAGTTGCCGAGATTGTCGGCAATCTCTATATCCACATCGGCCGTTACCCCCATCAGTACCTTCAACTGCAACTTGGACAACGTCACGGCATTACCCGCCGAAATCACATTCGGCTTAATGCTGCGCATCTGCACCTCGGCACTGATTTTATCGAACTCACTGACGGCACCCTGCTGATACTTGGCATTGACAATGTTGTAGTTGTCTTCCGCCAGCTTATAGCTCTTCTGCAACACATCGTAGGAGTCTTGCGTCAGCATCAGCTGATAGTAACCCTTAGTTACCTGGTTCACCAAGTCCAGCTTAGAAGCCCGTGACTTTTCCACAGCCAGTTCAATGTCTGTCTTGGTCATCGACATGGCCTTATATACGCTAGGGGCGAATATGGGCAAACTGATATTCAGCACCCCGCTTACCGTATTCGAATTGTCCATACCCATCTTGAACGACTGTCCGCCAAGATTCATCTGTGCCGCACTGATGGTATGATTCCACGTACCGTCAATGCTTGCCTGCGGAAGCAAGTTCTGCCAGGTCTCCTTGTGAGTCACTTTCTTCAAAGCAATTTCTTCCTCCGCCACCTTTATGGTAGGATTGTCGCTTAAAGCAATCTCCAAGGCACGGTCAAGGGTCAGGGTCAGGGTATCCTTTGCCTCTTGTGCGCGCACATAGCCGCCGGCATACAGCACAGCAACTGCCAACAGTAGTGCTCTTCCTACCCAAAATCTCTGCATCTTCATAAATCAAAAATAGATTATTTATTAAAACTACTCCTTCGTTTCATCCGGCTTTACCTGATTCTTGCGATATTCGCAGATAAAGTCCTCCAGGACACGGGCACCCTTCTCCGTAGAGATACCGCGCAAGAAAGTGAACATGATAGATTCGTACACTTCAAGGAAAGAATACTCATTGCAGATGTCCGAATTCATCAGCAAATCGAGCTGGTCGCGCACGAGCAGATTGATAATGGCGAAATTCACATCATCACGAAAAATGCCTTGCTTCACGCCCTCTTTGAAGAAGTTCACTGTATCTTCCGAGCTCCGGTTCCGATTGTTCTTCATCAACTGATAAGCCTTGGGATATTTCTTGATATCCTCAAAAAACTTCTTGTTCGTGGCATGAAAACGCTCTATGCTCCACTGATAACATCTCAACAAAACTTCCAATACGTTACTGGAAGTCTCTATTACTCCTTTCACAAAAATATCACCATCCTTCTGGGACTTCAGGATACATTCTTCCAACAAGGTTTCCTTGTCCGGAAAAACTTCGTAGAGAGTGCGCTTAGAGATACCCAAAGATGCGGCAATCTCATCCATCGTGATACTTTTTATTCCATTTGTTGTAAATAATTCTACGGCGGCCAGAATGATACGTTCCCTCAGTTCCACCCGTGATGTTGAATGCTTCGTGTGTTCGCCCATTTTTCTTCCCTTTCTAAACTAAAACTATTTTTATTCATTATCGGAATAAAACGGGACAAATATAGAAAGAAAACTCAATTCGCCAATTAAGTTTCCTTTCTTATTGTTAACAGATTAATAATTATTATGTTTCTGGCAGATTTATTGGGAAGTTCCTAATAATCAAACTTTGTCCGGTTGAGGAAAGCGACTGTCTTATGGATTTCCTTATACATCACGATGTCTTCCTTCACAAAAGGGACTTCCTTGCGATATTCGTGCAGGAAACGCTCCAGAACGGGAGAAGTCTTTGCCGGACGGCGGAAGTCGATGCCTTGAGCGGCATTCATCAGTTCGATGGCAAGGATATGCTCCAGATTGTCCATAATGCGATAAAGCTTAGTAGCTGCATTGGCACCCATGCTGACATGGTCTTCCTGCCCGTTGGAGGAAACGATGGAGTCGCTGCTGGCGGCATAGCAGTACATCTTATTCTGGCTTACCATAGACGCGGCAGCATATTGCGGAATCATGAAACCGGAGTTCAGACCGGGATTGGCCACAAGGAATTCCGGAAGTCCACGCAGCCCCATGATAAGCTGGGCGATGCGCCGCTCGGATATATTGCCCAGCTCTGCCAGGGCAATGCCGAGAAAGTCGTAGGAAATGGCAAGCGGCTGGCCGTGGAAGTTACCGCCCGAGATGATACGGTCCTCATCGGGGAAGATGGTGGGATTGTCCGTCACAGAATTGATTTCCGTCAGCAGGATGGAAGCCACGTAACGGATGGCGTCTTTCGTGGCCCCATGCACCTGAGGGATGCAACGGAACGAATAAGGGTCTTGTACATGCTGCTTGGGACGGGCTATCAGCTCGCTGCCTTCCAATAGTTTGCGGAAGTTGGCACCTGTTTCTATCTGGCCCTTGTGTGGACGAATCTGCTGGATACAGTCCATAAACGGATCTATACGCCCGTCGAAAGCTTCCAGGGAGAGGGCGGCAATCAAGTCGGCTTTCTTGGAGAGACGGAAGGCTTTGAGAAGAGCAAAGACACCGTTGGCACTCATAAACTGGGTGCCGTTGAGTAATGCCAATCCCTCTTTACTCATCAGCTTCACCGGTTCCCAACCGAACTCGTCGAGCACACTGATAGCCTCGCGCTTCTTTCCTTTATAATAGACATCGCCCACACCGATAAGCGGCAGGAAGAGGTTGGCCAGAGGAGCCAGGTCGCCGGAGGCGCCCAGTGAGCCACGGTCATAAACGATAGGCATCACGTCGTTATTGAAGAAATCGAGGATGCGCTGCACGGTGATGACCTGCACACCGCTATGCCCCAAAGAGAGAGCATGCGCCTTGAGCAACATCATCAGTTTGATGATGACCGGGCGTATCTCCTCGCCCACACTGCAAGCATGGCTCTTGATGAGATTTTCCTGCAAGGTGCCCAGCTCGTCCGACGAAATGCTCTTACTGCACAACGAGCCGAAACCGGTGGTAATGCCATACAAGGGTTCTTCCGACTCCGCAATCTTCTTGTCCAGATAATCGCGGCACTTCTGTATCCGCAGCTTGGCTTCCGGAGCCAGCTCCAGTTTCAGATTTTCATTGATGATACGTTCGATGAGGTCGAAGGTCAACTCACCGGAACCTACATAATAGACATTGTTCATACTTTCAGCTCTTGATTGATTTCGTCCAACAATTCCTTTTCTTTCGCACAAGCCAAGTGTTCCAATTCGTCGGCTTCACTTTGGAGCTTGGACACAAACTCCTTGTCCTTCAGCGAACCCAGGTTGATGCGTACATTCATCAGTGCGCCCAGCACAGCCGAACGGGCAGACATCATGGCCACACAAGCATCCGTAACGGCATTGCGGTTGCCCAGGCGAGCTACATCCATGATAACCGTCATCAGCTCATACGCATTGCGTGCCACCTGCATGGGAACAAGGGCGGCAAACTTGGTAGCCGCCTGGATGGCAGTACTGCGCGCCGCCTTTTCCTCATCCGTAGCTTTCGGCATCTTGAAGCAGGCAAACACCTTGTCGTAGGCTTCAGAGTCGCGGTCTATATCTTCTACAAAAGCCCCCTTTTGCTGCAAGGCAACTCCGGAGATATGGCGCATCAGCTCTTCGTGAAGTTCATAACCTTTCTTACCGATGGTGAGGTTAGCAACCATAGCGGCAAGAGCAGAAGCAATAGCACCGTTCAAAGCGGCAATACTACCGCCACCGGGGACGGGATCGCTACCCGCCACTTTATTCAAAAATTCCTTTACTGTCAAATCAACTAACATGATATTAAATATTAAAGATTAAGGATTAAGAGGGGATATCAGCACTTCTTAAAGTACAGGATAAAGCACTCCCCCCTTTATGGTGGTATTGACACAATTCATACCTACATAATAAGGTAAAAAGTGATAATTATCCGTATTGAGCACTACGAAGTCTCCTTTCTTGCCCACCTCGATACTACCAATGCTGTCCGCACGGTTCAGAGCGGCCGCACCGTTCAAGGTCAGAGCAGTGATGGCCTCTTCAATACTCATTTTCATATAAATGCACGCCAAGGCAAATGTCAGGGGGATGGAACCGGAGAAACAACTGCCCGGATTGAGGTCGGTGGCAAGGGCCACGGCACAACCAGCATCAATCATTTCGCGCCCACGAGCATAGGGTTCCTTCAAAGCAAAGGCTGTCAGCGGAAGAAGGGTCGCCACAACTCCCTTGTCGGCCATGGCGCGGATGTCCGCATCCGAAGCATGCAGCAGATGGTCGGCAGAGACGGCAGAAAGTTCAGCAGCCAGTCCGGCACCCCCTAATGGTACAATCTCGTCGGCATGGAGTTTCAAGACAAGTCCCATTTCCTTGGCTGCCAGCAAAAGGCGACGGGACTGCTCGATGGAGAAAACGCCCTGCTCACAGAAGACATCGCAGAACTCTGCCAAATTATTATGAACCACTACGGGCATCACTTCGCGGATAATGTAGTCCACGTACTCGTCCGTCTGTCCGTTGTATTCTGCAGGCACAGCATGTGCACCGAGAAAAGTGGAGACAACGTCTACACGCTTGTGCTCGTCATTATTAAGGCTACGCATCACCCGAAGCTGCAGGAGCTCGGTTTCCTTGTCCAGACCGTAGCCGCTCTTTCCCTCTACGGTAGTCACTCCCATAGCACTCATCTGCTTCAGAAAGCCCTCCGCCTTGCTGCGCAGCTGGATGAAATTACATGCACGGGTAACTTTCACCGTACTCACGATGCCTCCTCCACGTTCCATGATGGACATGTAACTCTCTCCCTTCAAACGCCAGGAGAACTCCTCGGCACGCTCGCCACCAAACACAAAATGTGTGTGTGAGTCCACAAAGCCGGGTAGCAGACACTTGCCGCGGGCATTGTAATGCCAGTAGTGCTGATAATAGCCGTCACGCTCCTCTCCACGGTTGGGACCGACGTAGGTGATGACACCGTCGGTCACTTCCACCGTAGCATTGTCGATGATGCTCAGTTGCTCCATCTCCTTGCCGCAACGGGCAGAAAAGCCGAGGGGGGTCACTACACGGGTATTGAATATAATAAGGTTTTCTGTCATAAAGCCTCTCTCCTAACCCCTCCCCCGTAGGGAGGGGAATTAAGTTAGTACTATTTAATTCGGTTACATTCGTGCTTCTAAGACTTGCTCCATGGAGAAGTTCTCCAATCCCAGATAGTAGGACGCTGTATCTATCAAGGCCTCCATCGGCACCAGACCGATAATCTCACTGCCCACAATACTGACGCCGTAGCGGCGGGCTTCCACACGCACCAGTTCGAAAGCACGGTAGAGGGCGGTGCGGGTATAGTCCGTCATGTTGATGGATACCTGCGTGATGCCGCGGTCCTTCAACTCCACTCCCATTGCCTTGCAATAACGCAGTCCTCCGCCGATGAAACGGATTTTCTTAGCGATGTCATGGGCTATCTCCAGACTGGGGGTATTGAGGTTGATGTTATAAGCCACCAAAGGCATGCGGGCACCGATAGCCACTGTGCCTGCGGTGGGATGACGTTCGGCCAGTCCGAAGTCGGGATGCCATTCCGGTTGCTTTATCTTCTCGGCCATACCTTCGAACTCCCCTTTACGGACAGCAGCCAAATTCTCCCGATGAGGGGCAGAAGCAGACTTTTCATATAAGAAGACGGGAAGATTGTAACGTTTTGCAACCTCCTTGCCCACTTCTTTCGAGAGGGCAACGGCTTCTTCCATCGTCACATTCCGGATGGGGATAAAAGGTACTACATCTACAGCACCCATACGAGGATGCTGTCCCTGATGGTGATTGAGGTCTATCAGCTCTACCGCCACGCCGATAGCTTCGAGCACAGCATCACGAAGCGGTTCCGGCTCGCCCACTACGGTCACCACAAGGCGGTTGTGGTCTTCATCGTTACTGTAATCCAACAGTTTCACACCTTGTTTGCCCCGAAAAGGAGCTACTATCTTATCTATCTTCTGCAAATCGCGCCCTTCGCTGAAATTGGGGACGCATTCCATAATCTTATTCATAATGCTCTTTAAAAAAAAATATATATACTCTGATTTTTCAGACGCAGATGACGCGAATTCTTTTTATCGGAATACAGAGACGTCGGGATTCTTTTGAAAGAAAAAATCCGCGTTATCCGCGTCTAAAAAATGAAATCATCACTTTACTTACTCCTTCACCACTTTCTGCACCAACTTCTCATCAGCCACATACGGCATCGTGATATGATAGCCGTCTGCATGCGTACGGTTAAACTCCTCGCTCGTCTCCATGGCATGCGGATTGCGTGCCCACGAACGGCGGGCCACACCACCCATCACATCCCACAACATAGCGGAACGCAGGATTTCGTCTACCCGGTCACTGCCGTCGCACACCATGCCGAAACCGCCGTTGATGGCTTTTCCGATACCTACGCCACCTCCATTGTGCAAGGCCACCAAGCTCATGCCACGCGCACAGTTTCCAGCAAAACACTGCACCGCCATATCTGCCATGACATTACTGCCGTCCTTGATATTGGATGTTTCACGGAATGGAGAGTCTGTACCGCTGACATCGTGATGGTCGCGTCCCAACATAATGGGGCCGACCTCTCCCTTACGCACCATTTCATTGAAGCGCAAAGCTATATTCATACGTCCCACGGCATCCTGATAAAGAATACGAGCCTGCGTGCCTACCACCAAGTTGTTTTTCTCCGCATCACGAATCCAATTATAGTTATCCAAATCTTGCCCGCGACGTGTAGGGTCGATACATTCCATCGCCGCACGGTCGGTCTTCACCAAGTCTTCATGTTTTCCACTGAGGCACACCCAGCGGAACGGACCATAACCATAATCAAACAGTTCCGGTCCCATTATGTCTTCCACATAGCTGGGAAAGATGAAGCCGTTCTTATCATCTCCGTCCCGAGCAATTTCGCTCACGCCGGCATCGTAGACGGCTTTCATGAAGGAGTTCCCATAATCGAAGAAGTACGTGCCGTGTTCCACCAGCCTTTTTATAGCCTTGAAATGACGCTCCAAGGAAGCATCCACCAGACACCGGAATTTCGACGGATTCTCGTGCAGCATATGGGTACGCTGCTCAAACGTCAGTCCGGCAGGACAGTAACCGCCCTCATAGGTGGCATGGCAGGAAGTCTGGTCGGAAAGTAAATCTATGTGCAACTGCTTCTGCACCGCATATTCCAGCAAATCGACGACATTGCCGTGATAGGCCACAGAAACCGGGCGACACTCGTCCATGGCTTGTCGAGCCAGCGAGAAGGCTTCTTCCAGAGAATCTGTAACGTGTCCCACCCAGCCCTGGGTATGGCGGGTTTCGATGCGGGAAGCATCCACCTCGGCAATGATTGCCGCCGCCCCTGCCATCTCGGCAGCTTTGGGCTGCGCACCGCTCATGCCTCCCAGACCGGAAGAAACAAACAAGCGTCCGCGCAAATCGCCATCTTGCGGAATGCCCAGTTTCAGACGGCCTGCATTCAGCAACGTATTGAACGTGCCGTGCACGATGCCCTGCGGACCGATGTACATCCAGCCGCCGGCAGTCATCTGCCCGTAGTTGGCAACGCCCATCTGCATAGCGGTGTGCCAGTCCTTCTGATTATCATAGAGCCCCACCATCAGCGCATTGGTAATGATGACACGGGGCGCCTCGGGCTTGGACTTGAAAAGCCCCAACGGATGTCCGCTTTCGATGACCAGTGTCTGTTCGCGCGTCAACACTTCGAGGTACTGCTTGATGAGCCGGTATTGCATCCAGTTCTGGCAGACCTGTCCCGTCTCACCATAGGTAACTAATTCATACGGATAAAGGGCGATGTCGAAACAAAGATTATTGTCAATCATCACCTGGAAGGCCTTGCCTTCAATGCAGTTCCCCTTGTACTCGTCGATGGGTTTCGCTTTGAGGTCGCCCTGCGGGCGGTAGCGGTAGCCGTAGATACGTCCACGTGTACGCAGTTCTTCCATGAACTCCGGAGCGAGGGTTTCGTGCAGCTCTTTGGGGATGTAGCGCAAAGCGTTCTTCAATGCCGTAGCCGTCTGCGCAGGGGTAAGGGTGTAGCCACGGTCGGGTGCCCGCCGGATACCCTCGACAAAGGAAGGATAGGCAGGCAATGTTTTACTTAAGGTTATCTCCATGACATATAAAGATTAAGGATTTACAAAGTGTCAGCCCACAAGGGTTATATTTGCCGCAATATAGAAATAAATCCCGACATTCGCAATGGAATGCCGGGATTATTTATCTTTTAGTCAGAAACCAACAAAGAGGAATTCTATTTTAAAGCCATTTTATTGATTTTCATTATCTGATAGACACCTTCATAATCGGCGGCAAATCCGTCATCGGCTTTGCCCATATCGACTACTTCCAACTCTACGTATACCGGTTTTCCGTTTTTAATTCCTTTCGTCATATCATCATATTTCTGCATGAGTTCTCCGGTCTCATCCACAATCCAATAATCGGCAGAATCTCCTTCGGCTTTGAAGGAACGCACTTCATGGCCGACGACCAGCTCGCCTTTTACTGACAAAAGTTTCTTGGCAGGGGTAAGCACCGCGGCAGGTATTGTTTCTTGATTCAGTGCTTCATTGTTCCTGGCATATTTCAAGAGCAACTCTCCTCTTTTGAGAATCAGGCTGTCCTGCGTCAGTTTTTCTATTGTCAGCGTATCCGTGAAAGAAATATTCTGGTGATTGCCGATGCTGGTACCTGAAAGTAACAACCGGTTTCCTACTTTTTTCCATGCCTCATATTTCAAGGTGGCCATGTTAATGGAAGAGGCGCTTCCGTCCCCATCAAGAACGAAACCTTGTTGCATGCCGGGCATTCCCGGAACCGGCTCCACCCAGGAGCCTTCAATGGAGGCATTGTTGCAAGCACTCAAAGCAACCATGCCAAGAACAGCAGTTAAATCTCTCAATCTTTTCATGTCTCTTTTCTTTTTAAAACTATATTTCTAAACAAAGGAACTCTTGTATTTCCTCTATGTTCCTGCAAAAATAATGTTTTTACGGGAGCTTCCATATATTGAAGAGTCTTTTCACAAAACAAATTATGAATATTTATTTGGAAATTATTCAAGCTAGCATTACCTTTGCGCCGAAATTCAAAAAACGATATGAACCAGTCCTTAACTACAACATACAATACGCGCAATGCTGCATGGGGCAACAAGACCTTATGCGGCCATTTCATAGTGCACGTACATTGGTTCAGCGGATTCATTTAACTACCCTGCAATTTACATTTTACTATTTTGCACTTCCCTTACAGAGAAAAGGAGGGAGAAATGCCGTGTATGGGGTTTCCATTCGGAAAAACCGGACTAACCTATGTATTCACCAAAAAGAAGAAGAAAACTTATGTTTACAATTATATCTATCATGTTTATAGGAATCGGTATCGGATACCTGATGCGTAACGTACAAATGTTGCAAAAAGTGGAGAAAAGCGCCTCGCTCACCATCTTACTGCTGCTCTTTGTACTCGGTGTATCCATCGGTTCCAACCGTCTGATTGTTGACAATCTGGGAAGATTCGGGTGGCAGGC
The DNA here is from genome assembly GCF_003603515.1 of Bacteroides sp. AM32-11AC. Lineage (NCBI taxonomy): Bacteria > Pseudomonadati > Bacteroidota > Bacteroidia > Bacteroidales > Bacteroidaceae > Bacteroides > Bacteroides sp. AM32-11AC. The sequence continues at coordinate 29,023 of NZ_QTNH01000001.1, forward strand.
CGCCGTACTGGCCTCACTGAGCATTACAGGCAGCATGCTGGCCTCACTGATGGTGTTTCACATATTTTTCAAGAAAGGAGAGAAGAGATGAAGGGAAGTTTGACGGTTGTTGCATTTTTCTGTGCCGGCTGCCTGATGGGAGTAGCCAATGATTTTCAGTTCGACCTGCACGACTTATCCATGTATGTGCTCTATGCATTGATGTTCCAGGTGGGCATCGGCATCGGGAGCAACAAGAAACTGAAGGAGCTGGTCAAGAGCCTGCGGCCCAAAATGCTTTTGGTGCCGATGGCCACCATTGTGGGAACACTGTTGTTCTCCGCCTTCGCCAGTCTGCTGTTGAGCCAATGGAGTGTGTTCGACTGCATGGCGGTGGGCAGCGGATTTGCTTATTATTCGCTTTCCTCCATTCTGATTACGCAATTCAAGGAACCTTCCATAGGCCTGCAACTCGCCACGGAGCTGGGCACCATCGCCCTGCTTGCCAATATCTTCCGTGAAATGATGGCTTTGCTGGGTGCACCGCTCATCCGGAAATATTTCGGCAAACTGGCACCTATATCAGCGGCAGGGGTCAATTCGATGGATGTACTTCTACCCTCCATCACCCAATATTCCGGAAAGGACGTGATTCCTATCGCTATATTCCACGGAATATTAATTGACATGAGTGTACCGGTATTCGTATCCTTCTTCTGCAATCTGTAAACAGCAGGCCGAAAAGAGGGAGATAAGACCTCATTGTATTCATACTGTAACAACGTGAACAACAGCGACTTCTCACTGCAAAGTGAGTGCATGCATTTTGCAGTGCCACTGCATACCGTTTGCAGCATCACTGCATACCTATTTGCAGTGATACTGCAACTGCTTTGCAGCGCGACTGCAACGGGTTTGCAGTGACGCTGCAAAAGGTGTGCAGTGACTTTGCAGCCGGTCACCAAGCTACCGCATACTCGTAGTGGTCGAACTTAGGCTTGGTGCCTATGCCTACCGCATTGAATACCCGGGCTATCCGCTGCTGTTCTTCGGGAGAGATAGGACGCTCGCCCTTGCGGCAATGATAGTAATAGCGTTCGCAAGAGAAGCATCCCATCACGCGATGGCGCACGGTGAAAAGCAGCTTGGTGGGTACTTCGTCGAAAAGGCGTGTCATACCGCGAGCATAGTGCAGCTGCTCGCTGGAGCGGTAACGGGCACAGGTGGAGGACCCGGACAAGCTGCTGACATAAAAAGGATTCACCGCACGAACGGACTGTGGTTGGGGGGCTTCACTCTCGGACAACAGTTGTGCCGCTATCGCCCGCAGGCAGGAAGAGGCTTTGGGGCACTTTCCGTTACCCGCAAAGCAGTATTCGTACCCATCGGGCACGTCTTGCAATAATATCATCTTATTAATGATTAATGGTTAGTGATTAATGGACGGAGTGCACGCAGATACTTGCCGATGACCTCTGCCGACTCGCTTGTTTCTTTCTCGAATTCGGCGTGCAGTGTCGGGTATCCGGCAAGCAATTGCATCATTCGCTCACGTCCCACGAACTCGGACTTTCCTGTTTCGGGATTCAGTTCGTAATAGACGCGGGCATGCACCAGTCCCGAAGCATTGATGGCGTCTCCCACTTCACCGCCCAATCGTGTGGCATCATCGGGAGTCATGGTACTGGTGGCTGCTTGTCCCACAGGCTGTGCACAGAAGTAAACCTTTCCACCGAGCCACATGGCAGGTGCATACCACTGCCCGAAGCGATAACGCTTATAGCGCATCTTACGGCAATTGACATAAAGCGAGGTATCTACCCGTACAGCATAACAACGGGACTTCAAATAACGGCAAAGACCGGGATTGTCGTCTACCGTAATACGATAATCGGCACCGCCCATGAGGTAAATCTGGTTCTTTGTACGCTTCTCAATCTTCAGTGTGGTAACCGTATCGCCACGGTTCTCCACCAACTCTCTCAGATTGGAATACATTACCTGTTGCGCCCCCACCGGCAAAACCGCCAGCAACATCAGAACGCCTAACAACCAACTCTTCTTCATATCCCAACCTCCTCTTTTCTGAAACTTTGTTTTAGTGAGCGAAAGGTACATTTTTTATCGGAAGTAGACAAAAAATCGCGGAAAAAACAATTGGAAATGTATATCTTTGCCTTAAACTTAACATGTATGGAGCAAATAAATACGATAGATAAAATCAGCGCCGTCTACCGCAACACGGCAGAAGAGGCAAGACAAGAACTGAATAAAGTACAACAGAAGATTTACCGCATCGGCAGCCTGCGCCTGCTGCTGTTTGTGGCAGGAGTAGTAGGAATTATCTATTTCTGGAGCGAGAGCTGGGGTATACTGGCCTGCATTGCCCTCATCACCCTACTGCCGTTCCTATTTTTAATGAAATACCACAACCGGCTGTTCCATCGCAAGGACTATCTGGAAAAGAAGATGGAAATCAACGAGCAGGAACTCGCCGCTCTGGATTACGATACGTCTTCTTTCGATGACGGCGAAGCATACATCGACCCCACCCATCTCTACACCTATGATTTGGATGTTTTCGGTCCGCATTCCCTTTTCCAGTACATCAACCGTACCTGCACACAGCCCGGGAAACACCGCCTCGCCCACTGGCTGGGGAAACATCTCGAGAGAAAGGAAGAAATCATCCGCCGACAAGAAGCCGTCAGTGAACTGGCTCCGGAACTGAAATTCCGTCAGCGCTTCCGTATCCTCGGCCTGCTGTACAAAGGAAAAGCCGCCGATGAAACAGAACTGTGCCAATGGGCGGAAAGTCCGAGCATCTTCCGGAGCCGGAAATTACTGCGCCTCCTGCCGGTACTGGTGACGGGAGCCAACCTCATCTGCCTCGCACTCGTCATGGCAGGAATTCTGTCCGCAAGTATCTACGGCATCATCTGGACCTGCTTCGTCATCGCCGGCTTCGGCTTCACTGGCAAAGTCACCAAGATGCAGGCCATCTATGGCAAAAAACTGCAAATTCTCTCCACCTACGCCGCCCTGCTCCACCTCATGGAAAAGCAGCCTGCACAAGCCACCCTGCTCAAAGAGATAAAACAACAGATTGACGGAGAAAAACGGAAAGCCTCCCACTCCATCAGCAGGCTGAACAAGCTCATGGATGAACTCGACCAACGCAACAATGTCTTTATGTACGTCATTCTGAACGGCCTCTTCTTCTGGGAACTGCGTCAAATCATGCGCATTGAAGCCTGGAAAGAGCAATATGCCGCTGAACTGCCCGGGTGGCTCGATGCCATCGGACAAATGGATGCGCTCAACTCACTGGCAACATTTGCCTATAATCATCCGGACTATATTTACCCAAAGATAGTTCAAGCGGAAAGAAAGGGGAAAGGAAACCTAAATAAAGAAGAAGAAAGCAATTCTGAAACGGAAGCACCCATCAATGCCCCTTCCTCCTTCCGTCTCCGTGCCGAAGCCCTGGGCCATCCGCTGATGAACCGTGACCGCTGTGTCCGCAATGACATTGACATGGTGAAACGACCGTTTTTCATCATCGTCACCGGCGCCAACATGGCAGGGAAAAGCACCTATCTGCGTACGGTGGGCATCAATTACCTCCTTGCCTGCATCGGCGCCCCCGTCTGTGCCCGCCAAATGGAAATATGCCCGGCCCGGCTCATCACTAGCCTGCGTACCTCGGATTCACTGAACGACAACGAGTCCTACTTCTTTGCCGAACTCAAACGTCTGAAACTCATCATAGACAAGCTGCAGGCTGGTGAGGAGCTTTTCATCATCCTCGACGAAATTCTGAAAGGTACCAACTCCATAGACAAGCAGAAAGGCTCCTTTGCCCTTATCAAGCAATTCATGACTTTGCAGGCCAATGGCATCATTGCCACCCACGACCTGCTGCTGGGAACACTCATCGACCTCTTCCCCGATGACATCCGCAACTATCGCTTCGAAGCAGACATTACAGACAATGAACTGACCTTCTCCTACCGCTTGCGCCCAGGCATCGCCCAGAATATGAACGCCTGCTTCCTGATGAAAAAAATGGGGATTGCCGTTGCCGACTAATCCCCACCACAGTTAAAGTCAAGTCTAACGCTTTGACTGATTATGCTGTTTTACATTTCTCCAGGAAAGTAGATACTGCAACCGCATCGCTACCCGTATAGTAGCGTACGGAAGTTACCGGAGTATACGTGTAAGGCACAAACTGATACAACTGTACAGCCGCAAATTTATTATCCTGCGAAATCATGACATCCATGCGCACATTTCCACTGCCGCTACTTTTTATTTCAGTCTCGCCATTCAGCTGTTCATTCTCAATCATATCTGTAAGTTTGCCCAAATATTTCAAATCGAAGAAAACACTGCGTTCCTTGGTCACACTGCCCGTCGGCAAATAGACCACTTCCTTCGATTTCCAAAACAGACGGAACACGCCAAGCAAGACGAATGCCGTACCCAGCACCATCAAAGCCATGCTGAGAGTGGAAGACTTATCACTCATCTCAAAAATGGATGCAAAAATAAAAACACCGACCAGCAGCATAGCTACTGAAAAGATAAGTCCTGAAACACTGGTACGCTTTACAATATCGGGATGTGAAGACGCAAAAAGAGTTGCGTCAATAGTTTGAGTTGCCATAATTATAATATGTTTTAATGAATTTATTAGAAATAGAAAATACAGTATTTCCCTGCAAAAACACATAGTCTGACCATACACAAGGGAAAAAGGAAGATTCAATAAAACACTAAATGAGAATACGCCTTAGCGTGAAAATGTAATATTCGCACACCGGCTGGCAACGATAATAGGCAGTGGCATTATAGAGTTTCTCACGATGCAGAGACAAAACAGCCGCTCGCTGGGCCAGTTTGTCAATCCAGTCCTTTAAAGAAAATATATATTCCGTGGTAGAAATGCGCTGTATACGGGAGTACGTCAGCGAATGTAATTGTCCACCCATGCCCGCCAGCTCTGCATCCGGCAGATAAGGCAATTGAGGCATCGCAATATAGGCATCAGCCTGCTCATGTACGGCAATAGTATTCTCACTCACAACATTCCCACCACTCGCCGCTTTATTGGCAAATGTATCGCTTACAGTCTGCCATAAAGCCAATGCAAGCACCATGAATCCTATGAATCTTAAGAATTTAGCCATATCTATGTGCAAATATAACAGTTTCTTTCAGGAATTTGTTTAATGCACACATCTTTTAATGTTTCTTGGATGATTTATAGGAAATAAAAAGCCGCTCCAAACAAATTGGAACGGCTTCTATATATAAAAAGAATAGTTGAATTATTCAGCTTTAGCTTCCTCAGCAGCAGGAACTTCTGCAACTGGTGCAGCAGTTTCTGCAGCAGGAGTAGCTTCAGTAGCAGCAGCTTTCTTTGAACGGCGGGTACGAGTAGCCTTCTTGGCAACCTTTTCCTTAGCCATGTTTTCGTTGTAGTCAACGAGTTCAATGAAGCACATTTCAGCATTGTCACCCAAACGGTTACCAGTCTTGATAATACGAGTGTAACCACCCGGACGATCAGCAATCTTCACAGAGATTTCTTTAAACAATTCAGTTACAGCATACTTATCTTGCAAATTGCTAAATACAACACGACGGGAATTAGTCGTATCGTCTTTAGCCTTTGTAATCAAAGGCTCAACAAACTTCTTCAAAGCTTTAGCCTTTGCAACGGTCGTAGTGATTCTTTTGTGCTTAATCAAAGAACACGCCATATTAGCCAACATAGCGTTTCTATGAGAGGCAGTACGACCCAAATGGTTGAATTTCTTATTATGTCTCATTTTTTATTCTTTATCTAATTTATATTTAGAAATATCAGTTCCAAACGACAGATTCAGACTTTCCAGCAAATCATCAAGCTCGGTAAGCGATTTCTTTCCGAAGTTTCTGAATTTCAGCAAATCCGTCTTGTTGAATTGTACCAAGTCACCAAGAGTCTCTACATCTGCAGCCTTCAGACAGTTGAGGGCACGTACAGAGAGATCCATATCAACGAGCTTGGTCTTCAGCAACTGACGCATGTGCAATACTTCTTCATCAAACTCTTCATTGCCGTCAACATCATTTGTTTCCAGCGTGATCTTCTCGTCAGAGAAAAGCATGAAGTGATAAATCAGAATCTTTGCAGCTTCTTTCAGGGCTTCTTTCGGATGAATGGAACCGTCGGTAGTAATCTCAAGTACCAGTTTCTCGTAGTCGGTCTTCTGCTCTACACGGAAGTTCTCTACCTGATACTTCACATTACGTATCGGAGTATAAATAGAATCGATAGGAATTACGTTCACATCGGTGCAATATTCGCGGTTTTCGTCAGCAGGAACATAACCACGACCTTTGTTGATCGTAATATCTATCTGCATAGTCGACTTTGAATCTAAATGACAAATAACTAATTCAGGATTTAACACTTCAAATCCAGTCAAATACTTACCTATGTCACCTGCTTTAAATTCACTTGAATTCTCGACTGTAATACTTACTTTCTCACTCTCGAATTCTTCAACTACTTGCTTGAATCTCACTTGTTTCAGATTCAAGATAATGTTAGTAACATCCTCTTTTGCCCCCGGAACACTGGAAAATTCATGCTCAACACCGTCTATCTTGATAGTAGTGATAGCAAAACCTTCCAATGAAGAAAGCAGGATGCGGCGCAGTGCATTACCCACGGTAATACCGAAACCGGGCTCCAACGGACGAAATTCGAATTTTCCGAATCTAGAGTCCGCTTCCAACATTAATACTTTATCAGGTTTTTGAAATGCTAATATCGCCATGAAATTAATTATTATTTAGAATACAATTCTACGATCAAATGCTCTTTAATGTTTTCAGGAATGTCTGCTCTTTCAGGTACATGCAGCAATTTGCCTACCTTAGAGTTATCATCCCATTCCAACCAAGGATATTTGCTATGGTTAAAGCCAGCCAGTGAATTAGCGATAACTTCCAATGATTTGGATCTTTCACGAACACCGATCACCTGACCCGGTTTCACTGCATAAGAAGGAATATTCACAACCTCACCGTCTACAGTAATGTGCTTGTGGCTCACCAACTGACGAGCAGCTGCGCGAGTAGGAGCAATACCCAAACGGAATACGATATTGTCAAGGCGACCTTCCAACAATTGGAGAAGGATTTCACCAGTAATACCTTTAGCAGTCTCAGCCTTCTCAAACAAGTTGCGGAATTGTTTTTCCAAAACGCCATAAGTATATTTGGCTTTCTGTTTCTCACGAAGTTGAACACCGTATTCAGAAGTCTTTCTCTTTCTGGAATTACCGTGCTGTCCGGGAGGATAGTTCTTCTTTGACAATACTTTATCTGCTCCAAAGATACCTTCACCGAATTTACGGGCTATTCTTGATTTTGGTCCAGTATATCTAGCCATTTCTTTTAAATATTTAATTGTTTATTCATGAACTTGGGTTTGTTGCAGCCGCGATTGCAGAGAGAAAGTTTACAATCCAATAACAAAATCAAGTCTCACTTCTATTAAAGGTAAATTTTAAACTCTACGTCTTTTCGGAGGACGACAACCGTTGTGCGGAAGCGGAGTTACGTCAATGATTTCAGTAACCTCGATACCTGCACCGTGGATAGTTCTAATAGCAGACTCACGTCCGTTACCCGGGCCCTTCACATATGCTTTTACCTTTCTCAAGCCAAGATCGTATGCTATCTTAGCACAATCTTGAGCAGCCATCTGTGCTGCGTAGGGAGTGTTCTTCTTTGAACCTCTAAAACCCATCTTTCCGGCAGAAGACCAAGAAATGATCTGACCTTCGCTGTTTGCCAGAGAAACAATAATGTTGTTAAAAGATGAATGAACATGCAACTGTCCATTAGCATCAACCTTCACATTTCTCTTTTTTGCTGCAACTGTTTTTTTTGCCATATCAACAATTATTATTTAGTAGCTTTTTTCTTATTAGCAACGGTTTTCTTTCTACCCTTACGAGTACGGGCATTGTTCTTTGTGCTCTGACCTCTTACTGGAAGACCAATACGATGACGAACACCACGATAGCAACCGATATCCATTAAACGCTTAATGTTCAATTGAACTTCAGAACGAAGATCACCTTCAACCTTATACTCTGCACCAATGATCTCACGAATCTTGGCAGCCTGATCATCCGTCCAGTCTTTTACTTTCAGGTCTCTGTCAACACCTGCTTTATCCAAAATTTTTGCTGAACTACTACGACCTATACCATATACATAGGTCAACGCAACTTCACCTCTCTTGTTTTGAGGCAAATCGACACCAACTATTCTTATAGCCATATACTAAATTATTTTTTTTGCAAAAATAATAATATTATCCTTGACGTTGTTTATACTTAGGATTTTTCTTGTTAATAACATACAAACGGCCATTACGTCTAACGATCTTACACTCTGGCGTACGTTTCTTTAAGGATGCTCTTACTTTCATATCTTAATTTTATTTATATCTAAATACAATTCTTCCTTTCGATAAATCGTAAGGAGACATTTCGACTCTTACTTTATCCCCTGGCAGGATTTTGATGTAATGCATCCGCATCTTACCGGAAATATGTGCAGTAATCTCATGTCCGTTTTCTAATTCAACACGAAACATTGCATTAGACAATGCTTCAACTATAACTCCATCTTGTTCTATTGCAGATTGCTTTGCCATATTAATTTCTTAAATTGCTTTATCTCCTAATACTTCTTCAATGAACTCGAATGATGACAATATATCAGCTTCACCAGTGCCGACTGCTATCGTATGTTCAAAATGAGCTGCACACTTGCGGTCTTTTGTCCTCACCGTCCAGCCATCACGCTCCATGAGTATTTGTCGGTTACCTAAAGTTATCATCGGTTCAATGGCAATGCACAAGCCTTTCTTCAGCATTGTCCCATAACCACGCTTTCCGTAATTGGGAACCTGAGGATCTTCATGCATTTCCTTGCCTATTCCGTGACCCACAAACTCACGCACCACACCATAAGAATTAGATTCGCAGTGCTGCTGTATCGCATAACCGATATCACCCAACCGCTTGCCGTGAACGGCATTCTGTATCCCTATGTACAATGCTTCTTTAGTAACCTTCAGTAATTTGCGGACTTCTTCGTCAACTTCACCTACACAAAACGTATAGGCTGAGTCGCCACAAAAGCCATTCATGTAAGTACCACAATCAACAGACACGATATCACCATCTTTCAGTACCACATCATCTCCCGGAATACCATGTACCACCTGGTCATTTACAGATGTGCAAATAGAAGCTGGAAACGGATCGCCATATTGATTAGGAAAACCTTTAAAGGTTGGAACAGCACCATTGTCTCTGATGAACTCTTCCGCCACCCTATCCAGCTCTTTTGTTGTCACTCCGGGCTTTATAACCTTAGCTATCTCAGCCAACGTCTTTCCAACAAGCAAATTACTCTTGCGGAGCAGCTCTATTTCATCTTCTGTTTTAAGAAATATCATTCTTCAAAAAAGATTAATATGCAGCTACATTACCACTGCGGCCTTTAATACGTCCGGATTTCAGCAAACCGTCATAGTGTCTCATCAACAAATGACTTTCTACCTGCTGGAGAGTATCAAGCACCACACCCACAAGGATTAACAAAGATGTACCGCCAAAGAATTGAGCAAACTCAGCTTTCACACCGAATATACCGGCAAACGCAGGCATAATGGCAACCAAGGCCAAGAAGAAAGAACCAGGCAAAGTAATACGCGACATAATCACGTCAATATACTCAGCAGTTTGCTTTCCTGGCTTGATACCCGGAATAAAACCATTGTTTCTCTTCATATCTTCAGCCATCTGAGTCGGGTTAATAGTAATTGCAGTATAGAAATACGTAAACAATATAATCAACACTGCAAAAATCAAATTATACCAAAAGCTTGTATGATCAGTCAATGCACGTACGAAACCACTTGCATCATTTACATTTGAGAACCCAACAAGAGTGATAGGAATAAACATGATAGCCTGAGCAAAAATGATAGGCATCACGTTAGCAGCATTCACCTTCAAAGGAATATACTGTCTAGCACCGCCATATTGCTTGTTACCCACGATCTTCTTCGCATATTGTACAGGAATCTTTCTAGTTCCCTGCACCAAAAGAATAGCGAATGCAATAACAACCAGCAGAACAACAAGCTCAATCAAGAACATTACCAGACCACCAGTCTTGTCCGTCATACGGGAAATCAATTCCTGGAATAAGGACTGTGGCAGACGGGCGATGATACCAATCATGATAATCAGCGAAATACCATTACCGATACCCTTATCCGTAATTCTCTCACCAAGCCACAAAATAAACATACTTCCAGCCGCTAAAATAATGGTAGAAGTAAACATAAACAGAGTCCAATCTAATGAAGCATTTAAAGAAGGACCAGCCTGCATCTTAAGATTGAGCAAATAAGAAGGAGCCTGAACCAAAAGAATAAGAATCGTCAGATAACGAGTATATTGATTCATTTTTCTTCTACCACTCTCACCTTCGCGCTGCAATTTCTGGAAATACGGAACCGCAATACCCAGCAACTGAATCACAATGGAGGCAGAGATGTACGGCATGATACCCAATGCAAAAATAGAGGCATTGGAAAATGCTCCTCCGGAAAACATATTTAACAAGGCTAAAAGACCTTCGCTTGTCTGTTGATGCAATTGTGTCAGCATTGACGGATTGATACCCGGCAAAACGACATACGAACCAAAACGGTAGATTGCCACAAACAATATGGTAATGAGGATCCGTTGTCTCAGATCCTCAATTTTCCATATATTCTTTAATGTTTCAATAGCTTTTCTCATTGAATTAGAGTTTTACTACTTGTCCACCAGCAGCTTCGATGGCAGCAACAGCAGTCTTAGAAAATGCATGTGCTTGTACATCCAACTTAGCAGTCAAAGTTCCGTTACCTAATACTTTTACCAACTGGCTTGCAGAAATGAAACCAGCAGCAATGAAGTCACTGATACCTACAGTCTGCAAGTTCTTTGCTTCAGCCAATTTCTGAATTGTATCCAAGTTGATAGCCTTATACTCTACACGATTGATATTTTTAAAGCCAAACTTAGGTACACGACGTTGAAGAGGCATCTGACCACCTTCAAAACCGATTTTCTTAGAGTATCCAGATCTTGATTTAGCTCCTTTATGACCTCTAGTAGAAGTACCTCCCAAGCCAGAACCCGGACCACGTCCAATTCTCTTTCTTGTTTTAGTAGATCCCTCTGCAGGTTTTAAATTACTTAAGTTCATATTGTAATTCGTTTTATATTCAACAAATAATTACTTAACAATGGTAACCAAGTGTTTAACCTTATCCACCATTCCAAGAATTGAAGGAGTGCATTCGTGTTCAACCACACGATTCAACTTATGAAGTCCCAGTGCATCGAGAGTTCTCTTCTGATCAGCAGGAGCACCAATTCTACTTTTAACTTGTTTAATCTTTATAGTCGACATATTCTTCCTCCTTATCCTCTAAATACTTTTTCCATACTAACTCCTCTGTTCTGGGCAACCATACGAGCATCGCGCATTTCACTCAATGCCAAGATAGTAGCCTTTACCAAGTTGTGCGGGTTGGAAGAACCTTTTGACTTAGCCAAAACGTCTGTTACACCAACACTTTCCAATACGGCACGCATTGCACCGCCAGCAACAACACCAGTACCGTGAGAAGCCGGTTTAATAAATACTTCAGCGCCACCGAACTTTGCAGACTGTTCGTGAGGAACTGTACCTTTCAGTACAGGCACTCTTGTCAGGTTTTTCTTTGCAGATTCAACACCTTTGGCAATAGCAGCGGTTACTTCACCAGCTTTACCAAGGCCCCAACCGATGATGCCTTCTTCGTTTCCTACTACCACAATAGCAGAGAAACTAAAAGTTCTACCACCTTTGGTTACTTTGGTTACACGATTAATAGCAACCAATCTGTCTTTCAGCTCTATATCGTTTGTAATCTTAACTCTATTATTAAGTCCTGCCATAATGATTAAAATTTAAGTCCACCGTTACGGGCAGCATCAGCCACCTCTTTTACTCTCCCATGATACAAGTAACCATTACGGTCGAAAACAACAGTAGTAATACCTGCTTCCTGAGCTTTTTTCGCAATCAGTTCACCTACTTTAGCAGCTTGTTCCTTCTTAGGCATTTTTTCAGTCATACCCAACGAAGAAGCGGCAGCCAATGTCTTACCGGACAAGTCATCGATAATCTGAACATAGATTTGCTTGTTACTTCTAAATACACTCATACGCGGGCATTCAGTAGTACCTGAAATTTTGTTGCGTACTCTATATTTGATCTTAATTCGTCTTTCTATTTTTGTTGTCATAATAATATCAATTTAAATGATTATTTAGCACCAGCTGATTTACCAGACTTTCTACGAATTTCTTCGCCAACAAACTTAATACCCTTACCCTTATACGGTTCAGGCTTACGGAAAGAACGTATTTTAGAGCAAACTTGACCAAGTAACTGCTTGTCGCAAGATTCCAATATAATCAAAGGATTCTTGTTTCTTTCAGACTTAGTCTCAACTTTAACTTCAGGAGGCAACTGTATAAAGATACTGTGAGTATAACCTAAAGCCAGTTCAATGATATTTCCCTGGTTAGAGGCACGGTAACCTACACCGACAAGTTCCAATTCTTTCTTATATCCTTCTGATACACCAACAACCATGTTGTGCACCAATGAACGGTATAATCCATGGAATGCATGCTTTTGCTTGGGGTTATCCAGCATTGCATTTTCATTCTCAGCCAAAACAACATGACCGTCTTCGATGGTAACATTGATAGCAGGATTTACATATTGGCTCATTTCGCCTTTGGGTCCCTTAACGGTAACCACGTCATCTTTCAGAGTAACTGTTACTCCAGCGGGAATACTAATGGGTAATTTTCCTATTCTTGACATTGCTAATTCCTCCTATTAATATACATAACACAAAACTTCACCACCAATCTTCAGTTCAGCGGCTTCTTTGTTGGTCATTACACCCTTGGAAGTAGATATTATAGCAATACCCAAACCATTAATAACACGCGGCATGTCTTTATAACCGGTATATTGACGCAAACCCGGAGAAGAGATTCTCTCCAGCTTCTTGATTGCGTTAACCTTGTTTACCGGATCATACTTCAAGGCAACTTTGATTGTACCTTGAGGACCATCTTCTACAAACTTATAATTAAGAATGTAGCCCTTTTCAAAAAGAATCTTAGTGATTTCTTTTTTCAAATTAGAAGCCGGAACTTCCACAACTCTGTGCTTCGCTTGAATAGCGTTCCGCAACCTCGTCAAATAATCTGCTATTGGATCAGTCATATAAAAAATAAATTAAATTAATCAGGCCTACCCTGACAATATTTAAAAACAATAATTACCAGCTTGCTTTCTTTACACCGGGAATAAGACCGTTAGAAGCCATCTCACGGAACTGGATTCTGGAGATGCCAAACTGACGGATATATCCTTTGGGACGACCTGTCAGCTTGCAACGGTTGTGCATGCGAATCGGGTTAGAATTTTTAGGCAAATCCTGCAATTTCTGTGCAGCTTCAAAAGCTTCAGCAGGATCACCGGTTCTAACGATTTGCTTCAACGCAGCTCTTTTCTCGGCATATCTGGCTACTAATTTAGCACGCTTTACTTCGCGTGCTTTCATTGATTCCTTTGCCATATTATCAATCTTTTTTAGCGTTTTTAAACGGTAAACCGAATTCTTTCAACAAGGCATACCCTTCTTCATCTGTTTGCGCAGAGGTTACAAAGGTAATATTCATTCCGAGAATTCTAGTAATACTATCGATATTAATTTCAGGGAAAATGATTTGTTCCTGAATACCAAGGGTATAGTTACCCTTACCATCGAACTTACTTTCAATACCCTTGAAGTCGCGGATACGAGGCAGAGCTACACGAACCAACTTTTCAAGGAATTCGTACATTCTCTCACGACGCAGAGTTACCATAACGCCAATCGGCATTTTCTTACGCAACTTAAAGTTTGCAATATCCTTACGAGAAATGGTTGCCACGGCTTTCTGGCCAGTGATAGTAGTCATTTCATTAATTGCCACTTCAATAATCTTCTTGTCGGCAACAGCCATACCCAGACCCTGATTGATAACAATCTTCTTAAGTACGGGTATCTGCATAGAAGAAGAATACTGGAACTGTGATTTCAATGCAGGCGCAATACGCTCTGCATATTCTTTCTTAAGGCTAGCAGTATTACTCATTACTTAATCTCCTCTCCTGATTTTTTAGAATAACGCACTAAAGTGCCTTCAGCACTTACTTTTCTACCAACACGCGTTGCTTTGCCAGTCTTTGGATCAACGGGGTTCAAGTTTGACAAGTGGATAGAAGCTTCTTGCTTCACAATACCACCTTGCGGGTTCTTAGCATTCGGTTTTGTGCTCTTAGACACCATGTTGATACCTTCAACGATTGCGCGGTTTTTATCAACAAGAACCTTCAATACACGACCAGTCTTACCCTTGTCTTCACCGGAGTTTACATAAACTGTATCGCCTTTTTTAATATGTAATTTACTCATTACTCAAATCTTTTACAATATTAAAGTACTTCAGGAGCGAGTGACACAACTTTCATGTTAGTAGCACGAAGTTCACGAGCTACCGGACCGAAAATACGACTACCTCTAATTTCACCTGCATTGTTCAACAACACGCAAGCATTATCATCAAAACGTATGTAAGAGCCATCAGCACGACGGATTTCTTTCTTAGTACGTACGATCAAAGCTTTAGACACTGCACCTTTTTTAATATCACTTGAAGGGATAACGCTCTTAACAGAAACGACAATCACGTCCCCTACTGAAGCATAGCGACGACCTGTACCACCCAAAACGCGGATACAGAGAGCCTCTTTTGCCCCACTATTATCACATACTGTAAGTCTGGATTCTACTTGTATCATAATTACTTAGCTCTTTCAATTATTTCTACCAATCTCCATCTCTTAGTCTTGCTCAAAGGACGAGTTTCCATGATGTGTACAGTATCGCCGATATTGCACTCATTCTTTTCATCATGAGCATGGTACTTCTTCGTCTTGCTAACGAACTTACCATATATGGGGTGTTTCTCCTTAAACTTAGCTGCTACTGTAATGGTCTTATCCATCTTGTTGCTCAGCACAACCCCAGTTCTTTCTTTTCTTAAATTTCTTGCTTCCATCAAGCTCATCATTTATTGTTAAGTTCTCTTTGGCGTAATTCAGTCTTCATACGCGCAATAGTCCTGCGTAATTGTTTGATCTGAGCAGGATTATCCAAAGGAGAAATAGAATGATTTAAAATCACTTGGTTGTAATTAGCTACTTCTGCTTCAACTCTTTCTACCAAGTCACTGGTAGGCATCTCTTTAATTTCTGCTGTTTTCATACTTCTTACGCATTTTGATTTTGAATATCATAATCACGTCTAACCACAAACTTAGTTGTGATAGGAAGCTTCTGTGCAGCCAAGCGCAAAGCTTCTTTAGCGATTTCATAAGATACTCCTTCGGCTTCGATAATAATTCTACCCGGTGTAACAGGCGCTACGAATCCTTCCGGCGCACCCTTACCCTTACCCATACGCACATCAGCAGGCTTTCTGGTGATAGGTTTGTCGGGGAAAATACGAATCCAAATCTGTCCTTGACGTTGCATATATCTTGTCACTGCAATACGCGCAGCTTCAATCTGACGGCCTGTAATCCATTTCGTTTCCAAGGCCTTAATACCAAAAGATCCGAAAGCCAACTGGTTTCCTCTTTGGGCATTACCCTTTTGACGGCCTTTTTGTTGTCTTCTGAATTTTGTTTTTTTCGGTTGTAACATAATTCCTAAAAATCAAATTCGTTAGCGATTATTTTTCTTTCTTTTGAAGTTCTTTCCGCCATTGTTTCCGCTATTGCTTCCACGACCACTTTCCTTGCTTTGCGTAAAGTTCGGAGCCAACTCCTTCTTACCATAAACTTCACCTCTACAAATCCAAACTTTAATGCCGAGAAGACCAACCTTAGTCAATGCTTCTGCATGACAATAGTCGATATCTGCTCTGAAAGTGTGCAACGGAGTTCTTCCTTCCTTATACATTTCAGAACGGGCCATTTCTGCACCATTCAAACGTCCTGAAATCTGAATCTTGATACCTTCCGCACCCATACGCATTGTATTGGCAATAGCCATCTTGATGGCACGACGGTAGGCTATTTTGCCTTCAACCTGACGGGCAATGTTGTTAGCCACGATAACAGCATCCAACTCTGGTCTCTTAACTTCGAAGATATTAATCTGAATATCCTTATCAGTAACCTTCTTCAACTCCTCTTTCAACTTGTCAACTTCTTGGCCACCTTTGCCGATAATGATACCCGGACGTGCAGTACAAACGGTAATAGTCACGAGTTTCAGTGTACGTTCAATTACAATTCTTGACACACTAGCCTTTGCCAGACGAGCGTTCAAATATTTACGAATCTTGCTATCTTCCAGCAGAGAATCGCCGTAATTCTTTCCACCATACCAATTGGAATCCCATCCTCTGATAATTCCTAAACGGTTGCTTATTGGATTAACTTTTTGTCCCATTTACCTTAATTTTGATCTTCGTTATTACTTTTAGAACCAACGAACAACGTTACGTGGTTTGAACGTTTACGAATTCTGTAACCTCTACCCTGCGGAGCCGGTCTCATTCTTTTGAGTGTAGCACCACCATCAACAAAAATCTTGGTTACGAACAGCTCGCCACTTTCAGCTTTACGTTCGTTTTTCTGCTCCCAGTTAGCAATTGCAGAGCGCAGCAACTTTTCCACTCTTGCGGCAGCCTCTTTTGAAGAGAACTTCAAAACGCCGAGTGCTCTGTTCACCTCCATCCCGCGAATCATGTCAGCCACGAGACGCATTTTACGGGGGGAAGTAGGAACATTTTGCAATTTCGCAAAATACATGGTCTTAAGGGCTTCTTTTCTTTTTTCAGCCGATATTTTTTTTCTTGCTCCCATTATATTATTACTTTATTATTTCAGATAAATCCTGTTTTATTTTTTCTTGTTACCAGCGTGTCCTCTGAAAGTACGAGTTGGAGCAAATTCGCCCAACTTGTGTCCTACCATATTTTCGGTAACATAAACAGGAATAAATTTATTTCCGTTGTGAACTGCAACAGTATGGCCTACGAAATCAGGCGAAATCATTGAAGCTCTGGCCCAGGTCTTAACTACCACTTTCTTGCCCGATTCATTCATGGCAAGCACTTTCTTCTCAAGCTTAACGTTAATATACGGACCTTTTTTTAATGAACGACTCATAATTTACTCAATTAATCAGATTACTTCTTTCTTCTCTCAATAATATACTTAGACGATTGTTTCTTCGGAGCTCTTGTCTTAAGACCCTTAGCGTACAATCCCTTACGAGATCTCGGGTGTCCTCCTGAAGCACGTCCTTCACCACCACCCATCGGGTGATCAACCGGGTTCATAACAACACCACGGTTACGCGGACGACGTCCTAACCAACGAGAACGTCCAGCTTTACCTGAACTTTCCAATCCATGATCTGAGTTACCTACACTACCAATAGTAGCCTTACAAGTACTGAGGATCTGACGAACCTCACCTGAAGGCAACTTGATAACGCAGTACTTACCTTCTCTAGAAGTCAACTGAGCGAAGTTACCAGCCGAGCGAACCAAGGCAGCGCCTTGTCCCGGACGTAATTCGATGTTGTGAATTACAGTACCGACCGGAATATTCTGAAGCGGAAGTGCGTTTCCGATTTCCGGAGCGGCAGTCTCACCTGACATCAAAGTCGTACCAACTTGCAATCCATTGGGAGCAATAATATATCTTTTTTCTCCATCTGCATAAAACAACAAAGCGATACGAGCCGAACGATTCGGATCGTATTCAATTGTTTTAACCACTGCAGGCACACCGTCTTTATTTCTCTTGAAATCTACGATACGAATAATCTTCTTACTACCGCCACCGATGTAGCGCATAGTCATCTTACCTTCGTTGTTACGACCACCTGAAGATTTCTTACCAAATACAAGAGACTTTTCTGGTACCCGTGCAGTAATCTCTTCGTAAGTACCAATAATTTTATGTCTTTGCCCCGGTGTTGTGGGCTTAAATTTACGTACTGCCATTTTTATTAAATATTGCTATAAAAATCAATAGTATCTCCTTCTTTCAACGTAACGATAGCCTTCTTGAACGCATTCGTACGTCCGTTGATGATACCGGCACGAGTATAGCGGCTCTTGTTTTTGCCGGCATACTTCATTGTATTCACATCAACTACTGTAACGTTGTAAAGGGCTTCAACTTCCTTCTTAATTTCCAGTTTATTAGCTTCAGGACGCACGATAAAGCCGAAACGATTATTCGTCTTATCAGTAATTGCAGTCATCTTCTCTGTCACTAACGGTTTAATAATAATTCCCATTATTTAAGCCTCCTTTTTACATTAAGATATTGTCGATAGCAGAAAGTGCACTTTCAGCAAACACAACGACCCCAGCGTCCAATACTCTGTAAGTATTTAACCCTGAGATAGTCTGCACATTAGCACCCTTCACATTACGAGCCGACAAATATACGTTTTTATTTGCTTCTGGTAAAATCACAAGCAGCTTTTTGTCAGAAACTTTAAGATTTTTTATCATTGCAACAAAATCTTTAGTCTTCGGAGCTTCAAAAGAGAAGTCTTCTACTACTACAACTGCGTTGTTCTGAGCCTTGTATGACAAAGCTGACTTACGAGCCAGAGCCTTTACTTTTTTGTTTAATTTGAAGTAGTAATCTCTCGGTTTCGGACCGAATACGCGTCCACCACCAACAAGTACCGGTGAGTTCATGTCACCACGACGTGCACCACCACCACCTTTCTGGCGACCGATTTTACGAGTAGAACCACTGATTTCGCTTCTTTCCTTTGACTTGTGTGTACCCTGACGCTGGTTAGCCATAAACTGTTTAACATCCAAGTAGATAGCGTGGTCGTTGGGCTCAATTCCGAAGATAGACTCGTTTAACGTAATCTTTCTCCCAGTGTCTTCACCTTTAATGTTATATACGTTAACTTCCATTATTTCTCAATTATTACGATTGAACCTTTGCAACCAGGAACAGATCCCTTAATCAAAAGAAGATTGTGCTCCGCGATTACCTTTAATACCTGCAGGTTTTGAACAGTTACTCTGTCGCCACCAAGCTGTCCGCCCATGCGCATTCCTTTGAATACTTTTGCAGGGTAAGAACAAGCACCGATAGAACCCGGCTTACGAGCGCGGTTGTGCTGACCGTGAGTAGTCTGGCCTACACCACCAAAACCATGGCGTTTTACTACACCCTGGAAACCTTTACCCTTAGAAGTACCTACAACGTCAACAAAAGTTGCGTCATTGAACAGTTCTACGGTAACAGTGTCACCCAGATTCAACTCTGTTTCAAATTCTTTGAACTCAGCCAAGTGTTTCTTGGGAGTTACTCCAGCTTTCTTAAAGTGGCCCATCAAAGGCTTTGTAGTGTGCTTCTCCTTCTTGTCCTGGAAGCCCAGCTGAACAGCTTCATAACCGTCCTTTTCTACAGTTTTCACTTGAGTAACAACACAAGGACCTGCTTCGATAACAGTGCATGGTACATTCTTACCCTCGGCACTGAAAACGGATGTCATTCCGATTTTTTTTCCTAATAATCCTGGCATTTCACTTAATTTTTAATACTTACACTTTGATTTCTACTTCCACACCACTCGGCAACTCCAACTTCATCAGAGCATCTACTGTCTTAGCTGTTGAGCTATAGATGTCAATCAGTCTCTTGTAAGAAGAGAGTTCGAATTGTTCACGCGACTTCTTGTTAACGAAAGTCGAACGGTTCACGGTAAAGATACGCTTGTGCGTAGGAAGAGGAATCGGACCGCTAACGATGGCGCCCGTTGTCTTCACCGTTCTTACAATCTTCTCAGCTGACTTGTCAACCAAGTTGTGGTCGTAAGATTTCAGTTTGATTCTAATTTTTTGACTCATTACTGTCTTTAATTATTAAATAGTTATATAAGATGAAGTTCCGCAGGCTAAGAGTCATTCGCTAGCCTACGGGACTTCAAGTTTTTTTAGATTAAGTCAGCACGACCTTTTACTTCCTCCAATACTGCCTTGGCAATAGAGTTGGAAACCTGGGCGTGGTGAGAGTATACCATTGAAGAGGTTGCACGACCAGAAGTGATGGTACGCAATGCTGTTACGTAACCGAACATTTCTGCCAGCGGAACCATTGCCTTCACGATACGTGCACCGGAACGGCTGGATTCCATACCTTCCACCTGGCCACGACGCTTGTTCAAGTCACCAATAACGTCACCCATGTTCTCTTCCGGAGTAACAACTTCCAGCTTCATGATAGGCTCCATCAATACCGGGCCTGCCTTAGCACAAGCATTCTTATATGCCTGGATAGCACAGATTTCGAAAGACAACTGGTCAGAGTCAACCGGGTGGAAAGAACCGTCAATCAAGGTTACTTTCAGTGAATCCAACGGATAACCTGCCAACACACCATTCTTCATGGCAGTAGTGAAGCCCTTCTGTACAGACGGGATAAATTCCTTAGGAATGTTACCACCCTTCACTTCGTCGACGAATTGCAATCCGCCTTCCTTGAAGTCTTCATCAACCGGGCCGATGTTCACGATAATATCAGCGAACTTACCACGACCACCGGACTGCTTCTTGTAAACTTCACGCAAGTTGACTGTCTTAGTGATAGCTTCCTTATAGTTAACTTGAGGCTTACCTTGGTTACATTCAACCTTGAACTCACGTTTCAGACGGTCGATGATAATATCCAAGTGAAGCTCACCCATACCAGAGATAACTGTCTGACCAGTCTGTTCGTCAGTCTTAACTGTAAACGTCGGATCTTCTTCAGCCAGCTTAGCCAAGCCATTTGACAGTTTATCCATATCCTTCTGAGTCTTAGGCTCAACTGCGATACCAATTACCGGTTCCGGGAAGTCCATAGACTCCAATACAATCGGTGCAGTTTCGTCACACAATGTATCACCAGTATGTATATCCTTGAAACCTACGCCAGCACCAATATCACCAGCACCGATAACTTCTACCGGATTCTGCTTGTTTGAGTGCATCTGGAACAGACGGGATACGCGTTCTTTCTTACCAGAACGAGAGTTATAGATATAAGAACCAGCCTCAATCTTACCGGAATAAACGCGGAAGAAAGTCAAACGACCTACATACGGGTCTGTTGCAATCTTAAATGCCAAAGCAGAAGTCTTTTCGTCTTCGCTCGGTTTACGGTCTTCTTCAGCACCAGTTTCGGGGTTTGTACCGATAACGTTCTCTGTATCCAGCGGAGAAGGCAAGAATGCACACACGTAATCGAGCAATGTCTGTACACCTTTGTTCTTGAATGAAGAACCGCAAAGCATCGGAACGACAGCCATTTGCACTGTTGCGTTACGGAGAGCTCTCAAAACCTCTTCTTCTGTAATGGTAGAAGGATCATCGAAATATTTCTCCATCAAAGCATCGTCAAACTCAGCCACTTTTTCGAGCATCTTATCTCTCCATTCATTAGCTTCGTCTACCAGATTTGCAGGAATTTCTTCTACTGTATAGTCAGCACCCATTGTTTCATCATGCCAATAGATAGCTTTCATTTTGATAAGGTCTACCAGACCTTTGAAAGATTCCTCAGCACCGATAGGAACGACGATAGGACACGGATTAGCGCCCAAAACGTCCTTCATCTGGCGGACTACCTCAAAGAAGTCAGCACCCGAACGGTCCATCTTATTAACGTAAGCGATACGCGGTACGTTATATTTATCAGCCTGGCGCCAAACTGTCTCAGATTGCGGTTCAACACCACCTACTGCACAATAAGCAGCAACGGCACCATCAAGAATACGCAAAGAGCGTTCTACCTCAGCGGTAAAGTCAACGTGCCCCGGAGTGTCAATCAAGTTAATTTTATAAGTATCACCGGCATATTTCCAACGAGTGGTAGTAGCAGCAGAAGTGATAGTGATACCACGTTCTTGTTCTTGCTCCATCCAGTCCATTGTAGCGGCACCATCGTGTACCTCACCGATTTTGTGGGTCAAACCCGTGTAAAACAAAATACGTTCAGAAGTCGTTGTCTTTCCGGCATCGATGTGGGCCATGATACCGATATTACGTGTCAAATGTAAATCATGCTTTGCCATTTTCTAATTCCCTTACTTTAAGTTTTTTTAATCTTCTAATTGGTTAGTCTCTTATAGTATTAGAATCTGAAATGAGCAAATGCACGGTTAGCTTCTGCCATTCTATGCATATCTTCTTTACGTTTGTAAGCACCGCCCTGTTCATTGAAAGCATCCATGATTTCGGCAGCCAGCTTATCAGCCATTGATTTACCGCCACGCTTACGTGCAAAGATAATCAAGTTCTTCATGGAAATTGATTCCTTACGGTCAGCACGGATTTCTGTAGGAACCTGGAAAGTAGCACCACCCACACGGCGAGACTTAACTTCCACTTGAGGAGTCACATTATCCAGAGCTTTTTTCCAGATTTCAAGAGCGGATTTCTCTTCGTTCTGCATTTTGTTCTTCACTGTTTCCAACGCAGCATAGAAGATTTCATAAGAAGTGTTCTTCTTTCCATCGTACATCAAGTGATTCACGAACTTGGAAACTTTTACATCATTGAACACGGGATCCGGAAGGATAACGCGTTTTTTTGGTTTTGCTTTTCTCATTTGTCTGAAAGAATAATGTTTTTCGTTCTTGGTTGTTTACTTCTGTCTTCTTCAACTCTCCCTCCGGAGAATTTACTCAACCTTTAGCATTTCCAACAAACTAAAACGTAAGTTATTACTTTAAATTTTCCTATTTTGGGAATCAGGCCACCAGATTATTTCTTCTTAGCAGGAGCTGCTTGACCCGGTTTCGGACGTTTTGCGCCGTATTTGGAACGTCTTTGTGTACGACCTGCAACACCTGCAGTATCCAAAGTACCACGTACGATGTGATAACGCACACCCGGAAGGTCTTTTACACGACCACCACGTACCAACACGATAGAGTGTTCCTGCAAGTTGTGACCTTCTCCCGGAATATAAGAGTTCACCTCTTTACCATTGGTCAAACGTACACGAGCTACTTTACGCATAGCTGAATTCGGCTTCTTCGGAGTGGTTGTATACACTCTCACGCAAACGCCACGTCTTTGAGGACAAGAGTCCAAGGCTGGAGACTTTGATTTCTCCACCAGCACTTCGCGTCCTTTTCTTACTAATTGCTGAATTGTAGGCATTTTAATTGTTTTTAGTTATATATTATTGTTTATATTAATTCAAAACTATACACTTTTGGGCTGCAAAGATACTAATAAGTTTTGAATAATCAATGCACTACAAGTTTTTTTTTGATTTTACGCTTCACCCTTGATGTTGGGAAGAGGCGGAAATGTTTGTTCGTCCGGCATGCGAATCAGTCCGAAAGCGCGTTCATATTTCCCAATATTCTCTTCGAGTGCACGCAGCAAACGCTTGGCATGTTCGGGTGCCAAAACTATGCGCGATTGCACGCCAGCCTTTGGCATTCCAGGCATCACGCGGATAAAGTCGAGAATAAATTCCGAACTGGAATGAGTTATAATAGCCAAATTGGCATATGTACCTTGCGCCACTTCTTCCTTCAATTCTATCTGGAGTTGACCGTTGTTGTTTTCTTGATTTTCCATGTTGCACAATTGTTTTTAAAATGTTCTTAAAAGATAGACCAAAAGTACTCTTTTTTTTCGGATGATATACATTTAAGTTCAAAAAGACACATAATAATCCGTTCTGAAAAAGGAGCAAGCCACTGCAACCGTTTTGCAGTAGCACTGTAACAAACATACAGAAGCATTGCAGTACAGAAGGAAGAGGCAAAGATAAAACAGAGAGGGAATACTCCTTCTTATAGGATATTCCCTCTCTATTTTATAGAATTATATTGACGTTGTAAGGCTATCCCTCTACTTTCTCGTCTACAGCATAATCAAGTACCGTCTTCTTGTTGGCAAGCATACGGTCGTACTCTTCTTTGGAGCCAACGATAATCTTCTCGAACTCGCGTTGTCCGGTACCGGCAGGAATCAGGTGACCGCAAATTACGTTCTCCTTCATACCTTCCAGACGGTCCACCTTTCCGTTGATGGCAGCCTCGTTCAGTACCTTCGTCGTTTCCTGGAAGGAAGCAGCCGACATGAAGCTTGAAGTCTGCAATGCAGCACGGGTGATACCTTGAAGAATCTGAGTAGAAGTCGCAGGTACAGCGTCGCGCACTTCCACGGGTTTCAAGTCGCGGCGTTTCAACATGGAGTTCTCGTCACGCAGCTTGCGGGCCGTCACAATCTGGCCAGCCTGCAGACTCTGGGAATCTCCAGCATCCACTACCACCTTCTTTCCCCAGATACGGTCATTCTCTTCCATGAATTCCATCTTGTCAACAACTTGCTGTTCCAGGAAGCGGGTATCACCTGGCTCGTCGATTTCCACCTTGCGCATCATCTGACGAACGATGATTTCAAAGTGCTTATCATTAATCTTCACACCCTGCAGACGGTAAACGTCCTGAACCTCGTTCACAATATATTCCTGCACGGCCGTAGGACCTTTGATAGCCAGGATGTCCGCAGGTGTGATAGCACCGTCAGACAACGGAGTACCGGCGCGTACATAGTCGTTCTCCTGAACCAGAATCTGCTTGGACAACGGTACGAGGTACTTCTTCACTTCACCGGTCTTGGAAGTAACGATGATTTCGCGATTACCGCGTTTCACCTTACCCATGGTAACCTCACCGTCGATTTCTGAAACCACAGCGGGATTAGACGGGTTACGTGCCTCGAACAACTCAGTGACACGGGGAAGACCACCCGTGATATCACCCGCTTTACCTACGGCACGCGGAATCTTCACGATAACTTCACCGGCCTTTACCTTCTGACCGTCTTCAACCACTACGTGGCCACCTACTGGCAAGTTGTATGTACGGATCAGTTCGCCGTCTTCTGTCATGATGTGTGCGGTAGGCACCTTCGTCTTATCCTTAGACTCAATGATGATGATTTCGCGCAAACCGGTAGATTCATCAGACTCTACCTTATAAGTCACGTTTTCAATAACACCTTCAAATTCAATCTTACCGGTAGCTTCGGTAATGATAACCGCGTTGAACGGGTCCCAACGGGCAATCATCTTGCCTTTCTCTACCATTTCACCATCGGCTGCATAGAGCGTAGAACCGTAGGGTACATTATGAGTGGAAAGCACAATACCCGTGTTGACATCCACGAAACGCACTTCGGCCAAACGGCCTACCACTACCTTTGCCGGTTCGCCTGCTTCGTCGATAACGTCTACCGTACGGAGTTCTTCGAATTCCAGACGGGCAGGATTCTTGGCCACGATGCTTGCGTTGGCAGCAATATTGGCTGCCGTACCACCGGCATGGAATGTACGCAGTGTCAACTGTGTACCCGGCTCACCGATAGACTGTGCAGCGATTACGCCGACTGCCTCGCCCTTCTGAACCATACGGCTGGAAGCCAGGTTACGTCCGTAACACTTGGCACAAACACCTTTCTTGGATTCGCAGGTCAATACAGAACGGATTTCAACGCTCTCGATTGGAGAGTCTTCAATGCGTTGTGCAATGTCCTCGGTAATTTCCTCACCGCCGGCCACAATCAGTTCGCCGGTTGTAGGATGAACAATATCATGTACGGATACACGACCCAGGATACGTTCATACAGAGTGGCAATGGTTTCATCATTGTTCTTCAGTGCCGTACAAACCAATCCGCGGAGCGTGCCGCAGTCTTCTTCATTAATAATCACATCATGCGATACGTCAACCAGACGACGGGTCAGGTATCCGGCATCGGCCGTCTTCAAAGCGGTATCGGCAAGACCCTTACGGGCACCGTGGGTAGAGATAAAGTACTCCAACACGGACAGACCTTCCTTAAAGTTAGAAAGAATCGGGTTTTCGATAATCTGACCGCCTTCGGCACCTGCTTTCTGGGGCTTCGCCATCAAACCACGCATACCGGAGAGCTGACGAATCTGTTCCTTAGAACCACGGGCACCGGAATCCAGCATCATGTATACAGAGTTGAAACCCTGGTCGTCGCTTGAAATGGTTTTCATCAGGATGTTGGACAACTCAGAGTTCACGTGCGTCCAGATATCGATTACCTGGTTGTAACGCTCGTTGTTCGTGATGAAACCCATGTTATAGTTATTGATTACCTGCTCTACTTCATCATAACCTTTCTGTACTAATGCTTCCTTCTCTTCCGGGATAATGATATCGCCCAAGTTGAACGACAAACCACCCTTGAAGGCCATGTAATAACCGAGGTTCTTGATTCCGTCGAGGAAGTCGGCTGCCTTGGCAACACCGCACACCTTGATTACGTGACTGATGATGTCTCGGAGTGACTTCTTGGAGATAATCGTATTGATATATCCTGCTTCTGCCGGAACAATTTCGTTGACAATGACACGGCCCACGGAGGTATCGTGCATCATCTTGTCCACAATGTTACCATTCTCGTCAACGTCTTTCACTATTACGCTTACCGGAGCATGGATGTCGCACTTACCTTCATTGTAGGCAATCAGCGCTTCCTCAGGACCGTAGAATGTCAGGCCTTCACCCTTGGCACCCTTGCGCAGCTTCGTAATATAGTACAGACCAAGTACCATATCCTGAGCAGGCACAGTGATAGGAGCACCGTTGGCAGGGTTCAATATATTGTGTGACTGGAGCATTAGCATCTGTGCTTCCAGAATCGCTTCGTTGCTCAACGGCAAGTGCACGGCCATCTGGTCACCGTCGAAGTCGGCATTGAACGCCGTACATGCCAACGGGTGCAGCTGGATTGCCTTACCTTCAATCATTTTAGGCTGGAATGCCTGGATACCCAGACGGTGAAGTGTCGGGGCACGGTTCAACAGCACCGGATGCCCCTTCATCACGTGTTCCAAAATATCCCAGATAACGGGTTCCTTGCGGTCTACAATCTTCTTGGCGCTCTTTACCGTCTTCACGATACCACGCTCAATGAGCTTACGAATGATGAACGGCTTGTAAAGCTCGGCTGCCATCAGTTTAGGGATACCGCATTCGCCCATCTTCAGCTCCGGACCTACAACGATTACAGAACGTGCGGAATAGTCGACACGCTTACCCAACAAGTTCTGACGGAAACGTCCTTGCTTACCCTTCAAACTGTCGGAAAGTGACTTCAACGGACGGTTAGCGTCGGTCTTCACTGCACTCGATTTACGGGAGTTATCAAACAGAGAGTCGACAGCTTCCTGCAACATACGTTTTTCATTACGCAAAATCACTTCAGGAGCCTTGATTTCAATCAATCTCTTCAGACGGTTGTTACGGATGATGACACGACGGTAAAGGTCATTCAAGTCAGAAGTTGCGAAACGGCCGCCATCCAATGGGACCAACGGACGAAGTTCGGGCGGAATAACCGGTACAATGCGTACAATCATCCACTCGGGCTTGTTGCGTCCGCGTGATGCACGGAACGACTCAACTACCTGAAGACGTTTCAGAGCTTCGGTCTTGCGTTGCTGTGAAGCATCGCTTCCGGCACGGTTACGCAGTTCGTAAGACAAAGAGTCAAGGTCGAGGCGTGACAGCAAATCGTAGATAGCTTCCGCGCCCATCTTGGCAATGAACTTATTGGGATCTGAATCTTCGAGGAACTGGTTGTCTTTCGGCAACTTTTCCAGCAAGTCCAGGTATTCTCCTTCTTCAAGCAAGTCATACTGTGCCACTTCATCGGACAGTACACCCGGCTGAATGACAACATAACGCTCGTAATAGATAATGGCATCCAGCTTCTTGGTGGGCAAGCCCAACAAGTAACCGATTTTGTTGGGAAGTGAACGGAAGTACCAGATGTGAGCCACGGGCACAACGAGCTGGATGTGTCCCATACGCTCACGGCGCACTTTCTTTTCAGTCACTTCCACACCACAACGGTCGCAGACGATGCCTTTGTAACGGATACGCTTGTACTTACCGCAATGGCACTCGTAATCCTTGATAGGACCAAAGATGCGCTCGCAGAACAATCCGTCGCGTTCGGGCTTATACGTACGATAGTTGATGGTTTCAGGCTTTAAAACTTCACCACTCGAATTCTCAAGGATTTCCTCAGGAGAAGCCAAACCGATAGAGATTTTCGAGAAATTACTCTTTATCTTGTTATCTTTTCTAAAAGCCATAAATTTATTTAATTGATAATTGACAATGGAAAATTGAAATTGAAAAACTGAAAACCGATAATTGAGAATGGTAACTTGCATTATCCACTCTCAATTATCAATTATCCATTATTCTAAGTTGATGCTCAAGCCCAAACCTCTCAACTCGTGCAGCAATACGTTCAGTGACTCGGGGATACCCGGAGCAGGCATCGGTTCACCCTTCACGATTGCTTCATAAGCCTTGGAACGTCCTACAACGTCATCAGACTTGATAGTCAGGATTTCCTGCAGAATGTGTGCGGCACCGAACGCTTCGAGTGCCCAAACTTCCATTTCTCCAAAACGCTGACCACCGAACTGTGCCTTACCACCCAACGGCTGTTGCGTAATGAGTGAGTACGGACCGATGGAACGTGCGTGCATCTTGTCTTCAACCATGTGACCGAGCTTCAGCATGTAAGTCACACCTACCGTAGCCTGCTGCTCGAATGCTTCACCGGTACCACCATCATACAGCGTTGTCTTGCCGTAGCGAGGCAAGCCGGCCTTATCGGTCCATTCGTTCAAATCGTCCAAAGATGCACCGTCAAAGATAGGAGTGGCAAACTTCACGCCCAGGTTTTTTCCGGCACGCCCGAGAACGGCCTCGAATATCTGACCGATGTTCATACGTGAAGGCACACCCAACGGATTCAGCACGATGTCTACCGGAGTACCGTCAGCAAGGAACGGCATGTCTTCCTGGCGTACCACACGGGAAACAATACCCTTGTTACCGTGACGACCGGCCATCTTGTCACCGACACCAATCTTACGTTTCTTGGCAATGTATACCTTGGCCATCTGAATGATACCTGCGGGCAACTCGTCACCGATAGTGATGGCGAACTTCTTGCGTTTCAGCTCGGCATCGAGTTCCTTGTACTTCTTGATGAAGTTCATCACCAATGCACGAATCAGTCCGTTGGTATGTTCATCCTTCGTCCAGTTGCTCAACTGAACAGCGGTGAAGTCCAAATCGCTGAAGTCGGAAGCAGAGAATCTGGCGCCTTTGGAAATAATGTCGGCACCCATGTAATCCTTCACACCTTCCGATGTATAATTTTCTGTAAGCTTCAACAGCTTGTTTATCAACACTTTCTTGAGGTCACCAATCTTAGCGTCGAACTCATCGTCAATCTTCGGTAACAGAGCCTTGTCGGCCAGCTTGGAGCTGCGGGTCTTGACAACACGGGAGAACAGACGCTTACCGATAACAACACCCTTCAAAGAAGGAGAGGCTTTCAAAGAAGCATCCTTCACATCACCGGCCTTGTCACCGAAGATGGCACGGAGCAGTTTCTCTTCCGGAGAAGGATCCGATTCACCCTTCGGAGTAATCTTACCGATAAGGATATCACCCGGTTCGATGCGGGCACCCACACGAACAATACCGTTTTCGTCAAGGTCTTTAGTCGCTTCCTCACTTACGTTAGGAATGTCAGAGGTCAACTCTTCCATACCACGCTTCGTTTCACGAACTTCCAAAGAATATTCTTCTACGTGTACAGAGGTCAAAAGATCCTCACGAACCACACGTTCGTTCAGTACGATAGCATCCTCATAGTTATAGCCCTTCCACGGCATGTAAGCAACCAGCAGGTTCTTACCCAGTGCAAGCTCTCCGTCTTCGGTTGAATAACCTTCCGTCAGGATTTGACCTGCAGTCACGCGCTGACCCTTCTCGCAAATCGGACGGAGGTCAATCGTCATGTTCTGGTTGGTACGGCGCCACTTCGGGATATTATATTCTTTCAATGCAGGCTCGAAGCTTACGAACTCTTCCTCCTCCGTACGGTCGTACAGAATACGGATAGTCGTTGCATCCACGAATTCAACCACACCGTCACCCTCGGCAGTAATCTGCGTACGGGAATCGCGTGCCAGCTGGCGTTCGATACCGGTACCTACAATCGGAGCTTCGCTCTTCAATAAAGGAACAGCCTGGCGCATCATGTTTGATCCCATCAATGCACGGTTGGCGTCATCATGCTCCAAGAACGGAATCAAAGAAGCCGCAATAGAAGCAATCTGCTGGGGAGATACGTCCATCAATTCCACCTCGGAAGGAGGAACCACCGGATAGTCGGCATCCTGACGGGATTTTACTTTATCACGTACAAAAGTACCGTCATCGTTCAAAGGAGCATTACCCTGAGCAATAATCTTGGCTTCCTCTTCTTCTGCGGTGAGGTAAACCAAACCTTCGTCAGAAAGATCAACCTTACCCTCTGCCACCTTGCGGTACGGAGTTTCAATGAAGCCAAGCTCGTTGATTTTCGCGAACACACAGAGTGAAGAAATCAAACCGATGTTCGGACCTTCAGGAGTCTCGATAGGACAAAGACGTCCGTAGTGAGTATAGTGTACGTCACGAACCTCGAAGCCTGCACGCTCGCGTGACAGACCGCCGGGACCCAGGGCAGACATACGGCGCTTGTGAGTAATCTCGGCCAGCGGGTTGGTCTGGTCCATGAACTGTGACAAAGCATTCGTTCCAAAGAATGAATTGATAACGGAAGAGATTGTCTTGGCGTTAATCAGGTCAATCGGAGTAAAGACTTCATTGTCACGGACGTTCATACGCTCGCGGATAGTACGCGACATACGTGCCAGACCGATGGCAAACTGATTGGACAACTGTTCGCCCACTGTACGCACACGACGGTTGCTCAAGTGGTCGATATCGTCCACATCCGCTTTCGAGTTAATCAACTCGATGAGATATTTGATAATTTCGATAATATCTTCCTTGGTAAGGACACGCACGTCCATATCGGTCGTCAAGTTCAACTTTCTGTTGATACGATAACGGCCTACATCACCCAGGTCATATCTCTTCTCTGAGAAGAACAGGTTATTGATAACCTCGCGTGCACTGGCATCATCGGCAGGGTCTGCATTACGCAACTGGCGGTAGATGTAGAGTACAGCTTCTTTTTCCGAGTTACTCGGATCCTTCTGCAGAGTATTATATATGATAGAATAGTCAGACTGGTTCGGTTCTTCCTTGTGTACGAGGATATTCTGAACGCCCGACTCTAATATAATGTCAACATGTTCCGGCTCGATTACAGTTTCACGGTCAATAACGACTTCGTTACGCTCGATGGAAACAACTTCACCGGTATCTTCGTCTACAAAATCCTCAATCCATGTTTTCAACACACGTGCGGCCAACTTACGTCCCACCATCTTCTTGAGGTTCGTCTTGTTCACCTTCACGTCTTCCGCCAAATTAAAAATCTCGAGAATGTCCTTGTCATTCTCAAATCCGATGGCTCTCAGCAAAGTGGTAACCGGCAATTTCTTCTTACGGTCAATGTACGCATACATGACGTTGTTGATGTCGGTGGCAAACTCAATCCACGAACCCTTGAACGGGATGATACGGGCTGAGTACAACTTGGTACCGTTGGCATGTACGCTCTGTCCGAAGAATACGCCCGGTGAACGGTGAAGCTGGGATACAACCACACGTTCCGCACCGTTGATGACGAATGTTGCCTTATCCGTCATGTAAGGAATAGGACCGAGGAACACGTCCTGAATGACCGTGTCAAAATCTTCGTGGTCGGGGTCGGTACAATATAATTTCAATTTTGCCTTCAAAGGCACGCTATATGTAAGCCCTCGCTCTATACATTCATCAATGGTATAGCGCGGCGGATCAATATAGTAGTCCAAAAACTCAAGAACAAAATTATTTCTTGTATCGGCAATGGGGAAGTTTTCAGCAAATACTTTATACAGTCCCTCGTTCTTACGTTTCTCGGGTGGGGTGTCCAGTTGTAGAAAGTCTTTGAATGACTTCAATTGTACTTCCAGAAAATCCGGATATTCAAGCGGATTCTTAGTCGAAGCAAAATTAACTCTTTGATTTACAGTATTTGAAGACATCTGTTAATGGATTTGTAGAACTTAATTTTAAATATATACACAAAAAGGTTAAGAACCCTTTTCACGAAGGGTTCCTAACCGAATTACCTGATTTACAGGCTAATGTTATTTAAGTTCAACTTCAGCTCCAGCTTCTTCCAATGTTTTCTTCAATGATTCTGCTTCGTCCTTAGCCAAACCTTCTTTTACTACGCTAGGAGCACCGTCTACCATGTCCTTAGCTTCCTTCAAGCCAAGACCGCAAGCTTCCTTAACGGCTTTAACTACCTGAAGTTTAGCTGAGCCAGCGCTCTTCAATACTACGTCGAAAGAAGTCTTTTCTTCTGCGGCAGCAGCACCACCGGCTGCAGGACCAGCAGCAACAGCTACAGCTGCAGCAGCAGGTTCAATACCATATTCTTCTTTCAAGATTGTTGCAAGTTCATTAACTTCTTTTACTGTCAAGTTAACTAATTGTTCTGCAAAAGCTTTCAAATCTGCCATTTTTGTATGATTTTTAATTGTTTAAATACTAAATAAATTGATATAATTCTTTTTCCGAAATTTACGCTTCGGGACGTTCACCAAGAGTCTTGAGAACTCCGTGGAGGGTGTTACCACCTGATTGCAGAGCAGAAATAACATTCTTGGCCGGTGACTGCAGCAATGCAACGATATCGGCAATAACTTCATTCTTACTCTTGATACTTACGAGAGCATCCAACTGGTCAGCACCAACATAGAAGCTTTCTTCTGCATATGCAGCCTTCAGTCCGGGAATACCGTTCTTAGCCTTATCTTTAATCAACTTGGCCGGAGCGTTAGCAACGTTGCTGAACATTACGGCAGTTGTACCTTTCAGAGAACCATAAAGCGGAGAAAAGTCTTCTTCCAGGCTCTCCAATGCCTTGTGAAGCAATGTATTCTTAACTACCATCAATTTGATGTCAGCCTTGAAACATTCTCTTCTCAACATGCTGGTTGTAGCAGCATTCATGGCAGTGGTATCCACCAAATAGAAGTGACCGTATTCCTTCACTGTAGCAGCAATCTGCTCAATAATCGTACTTTTATCTTCCTTTCTCATTATTACTCCGTTTTATTAGATTTCTTCTACTGTTTTCGGGTCAATCTTGATGCCCGCACTCATCGTGCTAGAAAGATAAATACTCTTAATATATGTACCCTTGGCTGCAGTCGGTTTCAATTTATTCAAAGTAGAGATGAATTCTTTCGCATTGTCGCGAATTTGCTCAGCGCTAAATGAAACTTTACCGATAGAAGTATGAACAATACCGCTCTTGTCAACCTTAAAGTCGATTTTGCCTTGTTTTACTTCTCTTACAGCTTTAGCAACATCCATAGTTACAGTGCCACTCTTGGGGTTAGGCATCAATCCACGAGGACCGAGCACACGACCGAGTGCACCAATCTTACCCATGATGGACGGCATAGTGATAATCACATCAATATCAGTCCATCCACCTTTGATCTTTTCAATATATTCGTCAAGACCAACATAGTCAGCTCCGGCTTCTTTTGCAGCAGCTTCAGCATCTGGTGTACAAAGCACCAAAACGCGTACTACCTTACCAGTACCGTGAGGAAGTGATACAACACCTCTCACCATCTGGTTGGCCTTACGCGGGTCAACGCCCAAACGTACGTCGATATCCAGAGAAGCGTCAAACTTGGTATAAGTGATTTCCTTTACCAACTGAGCAGCTTCCTTGAGAGAGTATGCTTTCCCTGCTTCAATTTTTTCTGCAGCCAACTTTTGATTTTTTGTCAGTTTACCCATTCTAATTGAAGTTTATTAATTATTAACCGGGAACTCCCCTTTTACAGCGATACCCATACTTCTAGCTGTACCGGCAACCATTTTCATGGCAGCTTCTACAGTGAAACAGTTCAAGTCAACCATTTTGTCCTGAGCAATCGTACGAACCTGTTCCCAAGTAATCTCGGCAACTTTCTTACGGTTAGGCTCAGCAGAACCACTCTTTTGCTTCGTCACTTCCAACAACTGGATAGCCACGGGAGGAGTCTTGATTACAAAATCGAAAGACTTGTCTGCGTAGTAAGTGATAATCACAGGAAGAATCTTTCCTGCTTTGTCTTGGGTTCTGGCGTTGAATTGCTTGCAAAACTCCATGATATTGATACCCTTGGAACCCAATGCAGGTCCTACTGGGGGTGATGGATTTGCCGCGCCTCCTTTAATCTGTAATTTGATTAGTCCAGCAACTTCTTTAGCCATTTTCTAATTGATTTATATATATAAACATTAATGAAGAATACTACAGCGTAACACCTGCACTATTCTTTTTCAACTTGCATAAAGCCCAATTCGAGCGGAGTCTTCCGTCCGAATATCTTGACCATGACCTTCAGTTTCTTCTTCTCGGTGTTCACTTCTTCAATGATTCCACTGAATCCACTGAACGGACCGTAATTCACCTTTACAGTCTCGCCGACTACATACGGGATACTCAAGTCTTCACCTGATTCCTGCAATTCGTCGACCGTACCAAGTATGCGATTCACTTCCGACTGTCTCAGAGGTACGGGTTTTTCCGAACCACCCAAGAACCCTATCACATTAGGAGTATTTCTCAGATGATGAGCAACCTCACCCACCAGAGCAGCCTCCACCAAAACGTAACCAGGGAGATAACTTCTCTCTTTCACAATTTTCTTACCATTGCGAACCTGATATACCTTTTCGGTAGGAATCAATACCTGAGATACGTAATCACCAAGGTCGCTGTTTTTAATATCAGCTTCAAGGTATTCCTTTACCTTAGCTTCTTTTCCGCTAATAGCACGCAAAACGTACCATTTCTTTTCAATCTCAGACATTTCTCCTTACTTTTAATGTGGATAAACAAATTCCATCAGATGCTGGAAACAGAAGTCCATCGCAAATACTACCACTGCAATTAGTAGGGAAGCATATAAAACAACTACTGCACTGTTAGTAAGTTCAGAATACGTAGGCCACGACACTTTATGAACAAGTTCGTCGTAAGTTTCTTTAAAATAAGCTACAATCTTCTTCATTTCAAAAATATTAGCACGGGAGGAGAGGCTCGAACTCCCGACACCCGGTTTTGGAGACCGGTGCTCTACCAACTGAGCTACTCCCGTTTGTACATAATCAGTTCCCGATGTATACCGGGAACTGATTAAGATTATATTGGTTATTAGTCAAGAATTTCAGTAATCTGACCAGAACCTACTGTACGACCACCTTCACGGATAGCGAAACGCAAACCTACGTTCAATGCTACCGGGTAGATCAGTTCTACAGTGATTTCTACGTTATCACCAGGCATTACCATTTCAGTTCCTTCCGGAAGAGTGATTTCACCTGTACAGTCCATAGTACGCAGATAGAACTGAGGACGGTATTTGTTGTGGAACGGAGTGTGACGACCACCTTCTTCTTTCTTCAAAACGTAGATAGAAGCTTTGAACTTAGAGTGAGGTTTAATCTGACCGGGCTTACAAAGAACCATACCACGTTTGATTTCGTTCTTGTCAATACCACGGAGCAACAGACCTACGTTGTCACCAGCTTCACCTTGATCCAGCAACTTGCGGAACATTTCAACACCAGTTACAACAGACTTCTTGTCTTCACCCAAACCGAGGATTTCAACTTCGTCACCTACATGGATAACACCAGCTTCGATACGACCAGTAGCTACAGTACCACGACCAGTGATTGAGAATACGTCTTCAACCGGCATCAAGAACGGTTTGTCAATATCACGTGGAGGCAGAGGAATCCAAGTGTCGCAAGCATCCATCAGCTCCATAACCTTCTCTTCCCACTTTTCAACGCCATTCAACGCACCAAGAGCAGAACCCTGGATGAACGGAGTGTTGTCGCCGTCGAATTCGTAAGCTGAAAGCAGTTCACGCATTTCCATTTCAACGAGTTCCAACATTTCAGCGTCGTCTACCATGTCACACTTGTTCATGAATACAACCAGTCTCGGTACGTTTACCTGACGAGCCAGCAAGATATGCTCACGAGTCTGAGGCATCGGACCATCAGTAGCAGCAACTACGATGATAGCACCGTCCATCTGAGCAGCACCAGTTACCATGTTCTTTACGTAGTCGGCGTGACCCGGGCAGTCTACGTGAGCGTAGTGACGGTTAGCTGTTTCATACTCTACGTGAGAAGTGTTGATAGTGATACCTCTTTCCTTTTCTTCAGGAGCGTTATCGATAGAATCGAAAGAACGCAATTCAGAAAGACCTTTCTTTGCCAACACTGTAGTGATAGCAGCTGTCAACGTGGTTTTACCGTGGTCAACGTGACCAATTGTACCAATGTTTACATGCGGTTTGGTACGTTCGAATTTCTCTTTAGCCATAGCTTTACTTGTTATTTATTTGATTAATAATCAGCTTTTACATCTTTGTGAGCTGTTACCGGGACTTGAACCCGGGACCTCTTCCTTACCAAGGAAGTGCTCTACCGCTGAGCTATAACAGCAAGGAGAATAAGAGTTGTGGGCAAAGATGGATTCGAACCACCGAAGGCGTAAGCCAGCAGATTTACAGTCTGCCCCATTTGGCCACTCTGGTATTTGCCCCTACATTACAAAAAGAACTCTTTTCCTTACTAAATCATCGCAGAGTGAACTTTACCCGGACGATTTCCGTTCTCATATCATCTCCACCTCGTGAAGAAAGACTCATTCCACTCATCCTTGAGCGAGCCTCTTGTCGGATTCGAACCAACGACCCCGAGATTACAAATCACGTGCTCTGGCCAACTGAGCTAAAGAGGCAAGCTAAAAAATGCAACCGTAACGTTCATAGTGTGAGCGAAACGGCTGCAAATTTAGGCATTTATTTTTTACCCGCAAAATTTTAGCGGAAAATTATTTGCTCCGTTGCTTTTCCTTGTACTTAACCAGCTGTTTTTCCAAAGCTTCCAGGCATAAATCCACTGCTTCTTCAAACGTATCACAAACCTTGTTTGCATAAAACTCGCCATTGGGAACCAATACTTTCACTCCGGCTTCTTTATTTTCGGCTGTTTCTGGTTTTACTACCTTTAATGACACCTCTACTTTCTTTATATCGTCGTAAAATTTCTCCAACTTAGCAACTTTCTTTTGAACGAAAGACTGCAATTGCTCTGACGCATCAAAGTGAATCGATTGAATTCTTACTTCCATACTTACCTCCTTTTTACTTTAGGCTCGGGGATGAGCCTGATTATACACTTTTTTAAGCTCTTCAAAAGTAGTATGCGTATAAACTTCCGTTGTCGCCAGACTCTCGTGTCCGAGGAGTTCTTTTATCGAGCCTAAATCAGCACCATTGTTCAGCATAGCCGTTGCAAAGGTGTGCCTCAGCACGTGGGGACTTCTTTTTTTTACAGTCACTACCTTCGAAAGGTTTCGTTTCACAAGGCATGCTACGATACTGCGGTAAAGCCTCTTTCCATTCTTCCGGACAAAAAAAGCATCCGAGCGAACCGGGACAGCTTCATTCCGCACATTGACATATTCTCGCATCGAGCGTCCCAGCTCCTCATCGAAAGGTATAAGACGTTGTTTATTCCGTTTTCCCGTCACTTTAACGAGAGAAGCCGAAAAATCGACATCCTTATCATCCAACCCTATCAATTCTGAAAGTCGCATGCCGGTAGCATAAAACATTTCAATAATCATATGGTCGCGACACCCTTCAAAACCTTCACCAAAGTCCATATCATCCAGTAACCTATTCATCTCACCCTCTCTCAGAAATACCGGAAGCGGCTTTTTCTTCTTGGGCCCCGTCACTTTCCGCAACGGATCTACCGCGACCTCGCCTCTCCTCAAAAGGAATTTATAGTATGTCCGGATAGAACTCAGCTTTCGGTTTATCGTATTAGAAGCAAGTCCTTTGTCCATCAAGGAAGCAATCCATTCACGAACAAGTTCCGCATCTACATCCGATGGAGTCAAGTCTCCCAACATTTCTTCTCCAAACCTCTGCAGTTCAAGAATATCTGCCCGATAGTACTCAACCGTACCTTTGGAATAGTTCCGCTCGTGCAGAAGATAGTCAAGAAAAGAATCTGTCAACAACATATCGCTACATATCTAAAATCATGCAACGAATGTATGAAAAAGAATTCAATAATTCAAAGGAATTTACGAATTATTAATCTTCTACTTGCTGAAGTTGTTGAACGTAAACAGCACGTTCTTTCTTAAGTCTTTTAGTCACAGACGGTTTATCAAACTGTTGTCTGCGTCTCAATTCCTTAACTGTGCCAGTTTTTTCAAACTTTCTTTTGAATTTCTTCAGCGCTTTTTCAATGTTTTCGCCTTCTTTTACAGGTACTACAATCATTTTCTTTTAATTAAATGTTAATGGTTTAAAAATCTCACGATTAAATTGAGCGGCAAAATTACACATACTTTCTTTATTCACAAAACTTTCTGCAAAAAAATTACCCATGATTCCTAATTATCAAACGAATGAGCAAAGGGAAAGATGTTTTTATTGAGCCAATCCGCTAAAATCCGTGAAGCATAGCAAATTTTTAAAAGAGAATGTGTAACTTTGAAAGCAGAGAATGAAGAGATTATAAACTCATTTACACGCCTACTTAATTACATTTATAAAAATATGGCTCAGACAATCAATCAACGTATAGATGCTCTACGGGCATTGTTAAAAAGAGAAGGCATAGACGCTTTCATTATCCCCAGTACCGACCCGCACCTAAGCGAGTACGTAGCACCGTACTGGAAATCAAGAGAATGGATATCAGGCTTCACCGGTTCGGCAGGCACGGCGGTGATTACCACCGACAAGGCGGGACTGTGGACAGATTCCCGCTATTTTCTCCAAGCCGAGCAGCAGCTGGAAGGCAGCGGCATCGACTTATACAAGGAAATGCTGCCCGAAACGCCCAGCATCCTCGATTTCCTGCGGGAGAACCTTACAGCGAATTCAGTTGTAGGTATAGACGGAAAGGTATTTTCCACCACACAAGCCATAGCCCTGCAAGAGGATCTGGCAAAAAACGGCATCACCGTAAAGAGCATTGCCGACCCGATGAATGAGATATGGACAGACCGCCCTCCCATGCCCGAAGCACCCGCCTTTATCCACGAGATGAAATACGCCGGGAAAAGCTGTCCGGACAAACTGGCTGCTATCCGCCGGGAGATGAAGAAGAGTGAAGCGGACGTATTATTGGTGTCGGCATTGGACGAGATAGCATGGACACTCAATATACGCGGCAACGATGTGCATTGCAACCCCGTAGTAGTAAGCTACCTGATAATCAACGAACAAGAAACACACTTTTTCATCCAGCCCGAGAAAGTAACGGAAGAGCTTTCAGCCCATCTGGAAGAAGCCGGCGTCACCATCCATGCTTATGGGGACACCGAATCCTTTGTGACAAGAATACCGGACGGCAGCATCATGCTCGACATGGGAAAGACGAATTATGCCGTTTATTCCGCCCTCCCCCCTTCCTGCCGGGTACTTGACGAGCGCTCACCGATAGCCTTGCTGAAAGCGGTCCGCAATGACCGGGAAATAGCCGGCATCCACGCAGCCATGCAACGCGACGGAGTGGCACTGGTGAAGTTCCTGAAATGGCTGGAGGAGGCCGTTTCCGCAGGCAACGAGACAGAAATCAGCGTAGACAAGAAACTGCACGAATTCCGTGCCGCACAGCCACTCTACATGGGAGAAAGCTTCGACACCATTGCCGGGTACAAGGAACATGGAGCCATCGTACACTACGAAGCCACTCCGGCAACGGACGTGCCACTGAAACCCGAGGGATTCCTGCTGCTGGACTCGGGTGCGCAATACCTGGACGGCACTACCGACATCACCCGCACCATCGCACTGG
Organism: Bacteroides sp. AM32-11AC; assembly: GCF_003603515.1. Taxonomy (NCBI): domain Bacteria; kingdom Pseudomonadati; phylum Bacteroidota; class Bacteroidia; order Bacteroidales; family Bacteroidaceae; genus Bacteroides; species Bacteroides sp. AM32-11AC. The sequence continues at coordinate 69,259 of NZ_QTNH01000001.1, forward strand.
GGAAACTGACCGAAGAAGAGAAGACGGACTACACCCTGATACTGAAAGGACATATCGACCTCGCCATGGCTGTCTTCCCGGAAGGTACGCGAGGAGCGCAACTGGATGTACTGGCCCGCATGCCGATATGGCAACACCACATGAACTTCCTGCATGGTACCGGGCACGGCGTAGGCCATTTCCTCAATGTGCACGAAGGTCCGCAAAGCATCCGCATGAATGAGAATCCGGTAACCCTACGGCCGGGAATGGTCACTTCCAACGAACCGGGCGTTTATAAAGCCGGAAGCCATGGAATACGCACGGAAAACCTGGTGCTGACCGTGAAGGACGGTGAAGGCATGTTCGGAAATTACCTGAAGTTCGAAACCATTACCCTCTGCCCCATCTGCAAGAAAGGTATCATCAAAGAGATGCTGACGGCAGAGGAAACGGCATGGCTGGACAACTATCACCAGCATGTATACGAGACACTTTCGCCAAGCCTGAACGAAGGAGAACGGGAATGGCTGAAGGAAGCATGCAGTAACCTAACCACTAATCACTAAAAAAATGGCATTAATAAAATCAGTAAGAGGATTCACTCCCGAAATCGGGGAGAATTGTTTTTTGGCGGACAATGCGGTTGTCATTGGCGACGTCAAGATGGGACGGGATTGCAGCATCTGGTTCAGCACCGTGCTGCGGGGTGACGTAAACTCAATCCGCATAGGGAACGGAGTAAACATCCAGGATGGAAGCGTGCTCCACACCTTGTACGAGAAATCGACCATAGAGATAGGAGACCACGTATCCGTGGGGCACAACGTGACCATCCACGGAGCCACTATCAAGGACTATGCTTTGGTAGGGATGGGTTCCACCATCCTTGACCACGCAGTAGTGGGCGAAGGGGCTATTGTCGCCGCTGGTTCCCTGGTATTGAGCAATACGGTCATCGAGCCGGGAAGCATCTGGGGAGGAGTCCCCGCCAAGTTCATCAAGAAAGTAGATCCGGAGCAGGCCAAGGAGCTGAACCAGAAGATTGCACACAACTATCTGATGTATTCCGACTGGTACAAATAAAGGGAGACAAGGCGCCCCAAAAAGGCAGGGCGATAAAGGGATGCCATTCCATCACCTTTACCGCCCTATCGCTTTTATCACTCTTTACTTTTCTAAAAGTTTATCATACTCATTATCTTATCCGTCGCACCGGCGTTGCCGGTCACATAATTGCTTGCATTCATGCCTGATTCTCGCAAAAAGACTTCATCTGTCAGCATACGGTCGAGCAAAGTTTTCAGTTCCTCATAATCCTTCACCGAGAAAGCGCCTTTTGCCTCCAGCAACTGGATAGCCTCCTGGAATTTCTGATACTTCGGTCCGAAAATCACCGGAATGCCATAAACTGCAGCCTCAAGGGTATTGTGGATTCCCACCCCGAAACCACCTCCGATATAGGCAATCTCGCCATAGCGGTAGATGGAAGAGAGCAACCCGAAGCAGTCGATAATCAGGCAGTCGGCCTTACGGACATTCTTCTCGTCGGCACGGGTATAGCGCACGTAGGGGCGTTTCAGTTTACGGATAATCTCTACCAGATGGTTTTCGTCGATAACGTGCGGAGCGATAACCAACTTCACCTCCGGATGCTGGTTAAAGTATTCAATAAACAAATCCTCGTCCGGCTGCCAGGAGCTTCCTGCCACGAAAGTCATCGTGTTGTTCTTGAAAAGCTCCACCAAAGGCAGATGTTTGGCCTCCTCACGAATCTGCAGCACACGGTCAAAACGGGTATCCCCCACCACCGTGACACGGCTGATACCTATCTTCGCCAGATAGCGTTTGGAGCGTTCATTCTGCACAAACAAATGGTCGAAGTCGCGCAGCACATGTCTGTACGTACCGCCATACCACTTGAAGAATACTTGTCCGCGGCGGAAAATGGAAGAAATGCTGTACACCGGAATACGGCGCTTGTGCAGTTCGTCCAGATAGTTCTTCCAGAACTCGTACTTGATAAAGAATGCCATGCAGGGATTCACGATATCCAGGAACTTCTTCACATTGCGGGACTTGTCGAAAGGCAAGTAACAGACAACGTCTGCCCCCCTATAATTCTTGCGGACCTCATAGCCCGACGGCGAGAAGAAAGTCAGCAGAATACCGTAATCCGGATATTTGGCACGAATTTTCTCAATCAACGGCCGTCCCTGCTCGAACTCCCCCAAAGAAGCGGCATGGAACCATATATAGCGCACGTCCTTCTCCAACTGCTGCCGGAGAAGTTCATAGACCACCCAGTGTCCCTTCATCATTTTTCGGGGCTTACGGCTAAATGGAGCAGCCAAATGCACCAGAATATCGTAGATGGCTATTGCCAAGTCATATAGCATACTATATGGATTAAGGATGAAGAAGATTTATTCACTTTAAAGCATCAACAGCACGCTGTATACGGGCCAACGTCTCTTCCTTGCCAATCAGCTCGGTAATGTCGAACATGTGCGGGCCTTTACACTCGCCCACCACTGACAAGCGGAAGGCATTCATCACATTTCCCATGTGATAGCCACGCTCAGTAATCCAACCAATCACAATATCTTCGGAAGGCTTGGAGGAGAAATCCCCGATGCCGCGCAACACATCCATCAATTCGGTCATGATGCGGGGAGTATCTTCCGACCAACGCTTCTTCACATCCTTTGCCGCATATTCCGTGGGGGCTACGAAGAAAAAACGGGTCTGGTCCCACAGTTCCTTTACGAAGTTGACGCGTCCCTTCACCAGTGAAACCACTTTCGTAAGGAACTCGTCGCTATAGTTGGAGGCGTCTATGCCGTTGGACTCCAGCACCGGTCTGAAAAGACAAGCTATCTCCGCATCCGGTTTCATCATGATGTACTCATGGTTGAACCAGATACCTTTCTTATAGTCGAATTTGGCACCCGACTTGCTGCAATGGCTCAAATCAAACAATTTCACCAATTCATCCATAGACATCAGTTCCTGGTCATTGCCCGGATTCCAGCCCAGCAGAGCCAGGAAATTAATGACCGCTTCGGGCAGATAACCAGATTCCCGGTAGCCTGAAGAAACATCTCCCGACTTGGGGTCATGCCACTCCAACGGGAAAACCGGGAAGCCCAGACGGTCGCCGTCACGCTTACTCAATTTGCCGTTACCCTCGGGCTTCAGCAACAAGGGCAAATGCGCAAAGGCAGGCATGGTATCCTCCCACCCAAAGGCACGGTAGAGCAATACATGCAACGGCGCGGAAGGCAACCATTCCTCACCGCGTATCACATGGGACACTTCCATCAAATGGTCGTCCACAATATTGGCCAGATGGTAAGTAGGAAGTTCATCTGCCGATTTATAAAGAACCTTGTCATCAAGAATGGAAGAGTTTATCACTACTTCCCCACGAATCAGGTCGTTCACATGCACATCTTCGTTCGGCTCTATCTTGAAACGCACCACGTACTGCTTACCGGCAGCAATCAGCGCGTCTACCTCTTCTTTAGGAAGGGTCAGTGAATTGCGCATCTGCAAGCGGGTAGAAGCATCGTACTGGAAATTCGCAATCTCCGCACGCTTTGCTTCCAGCTCCTCAGGAGTATCGAAAGCGATGTAGGCTTTTCCGGCCTCCAGCAGAATCTGAACATACTTCTTGTATATTTCCCGACGTTCCGACTGACGGTACGGGCCATGGTCTCCACCGAAACTCACGCCCTCGTCAAACGGGATGCCCAACCACTTGAAAGATTCCAGGATATATTCTTCCGCACCCGGCACAAACCGGTTGGAATCAGTATCTTCAATACGAAATATCAAATCTCCTCCATGCTGACGCGCAAAGAGATAATTGTATAAAGCTGTACGCACACCGCCGATGTGCAACGCCCCCGTAGGACTCGGGGCAAAACGGACTCTGACCTTTCTTTCTGTCATAATCTACCTTACTTATGAATATTTTAGACGGCAAAATTAAACCTTTTTTTCCACACTAATGTTTTTTTTTGTACTTTTCGCAAAAATTTCAGCCGATATGAGTTATTTCAATACCAAAAAAGAGTTCTCGCTCAGAGATTTGCTATACAGAGCACTGATATTCATCGGCACTGTGGGGATTATTGTCTATTTTCTGCCACGTGACGGTAAATTCAACTACCAGTTCGACATTGACAAGCCCTGGAAGTACGGACAGCTCATGGCCACCTTCGACTTCCCCATCTATAAGGCCGATGAAGTGGTGAAACGCGAGCAAGACAGTATCCTCGCCGCCTTCCAGCCGTATTTCCAGCTGGACAAAAGCATTGAGAAAAGTGTGCTCGCCAAGTTGAAGGCAGACTATCAGACCCACCTGCGCGGCCTGCTTCCCTCCACCGACTACGTCCGCTTTCTGGAAAGAAAACTCTCTGAAGTATATCGCGCCGGCATCGTTTCTACCGAAGAGCTGAACCAACTGCATAAGGACAGCACAACCGCCATCATGGTCATTAACGACAAACTGGCCAACCAGCAGGACATCAACAAGGTATATTCGGTGAAGGATGCCTATAACTATATACTCACGGCCGATACCGCCCACTACCGCCCGGACATTCTACGGCAATGCTCGCTGAACGAATATCTGTTCCCTAATCTGACCTATGACGAGCAGCGGACCGAAACCGCTAAGAAGGAGATGCTCGACAACTATTCATGGGCCAACGGCATCGTACTGAGTGGACAGAAAATCATCGACCGCGGCGAGATTGTCAGCCAGGAGACATACAACATCCTTGAGAGTCTACGGAAAGAATCCATCAAACGCAGTGAGTCCATCGGGCAAAAACGGTTGATGCTGGCGGGGCAGGTATTGTTTGTCAGTATCTTCATGCTGTGTTTCATGCTCTACCTCGACTTGTTCCGTAAAGATTACTACAAGCGCAAGGGCAGCCTCTCCCTGCTCTTCGCCCTCATCATGTTCTATTGCGTGGTGACGGCCATCATGGTTGCCAACAACATATTCAATGTCTATATCATCCCGTATGCCATGCTGCCGGTCATCATCCGGGTGTTCCTCGACTCACGCACGGCCTTCATCGCACAAGTCACCACCATACTGATATGCTCCATCTGCCTGCGCTATCCGCATGAATTCATTCTTCTGCAACTCTCGGCGGGGCTGGTTGCCATCTTCAGTCTGAGGGAACTTTCACAACGGTCGCAACTGTTCCGGACAGCCTTCCTCGTCATATTGACCTACGCTGCCGTCTACTTTGCTTTCGAGCTGATTACAGAAAACGACTTGACAAAAATCAACGGAAGCATGTACACCTATTTCGTCATCAACGGAGTGTTGCTGCTGTTCACCTATCCCCTGCTCTTCCTGGTGGAAAAGACGTTCGGCTTTACCTCCAATGTCACTTTGGTCGAATTGTCCAACATCAACAACAGCCTGCTGCGCCGCATGTCCGAGACAGTTCCCGGCACCTTCCAGCATTCCATGCAGGTTGCCAACCTTGCGGCGGAAGCGGCCAACCGTATCGGAGCCAAAAGCCAGCTGGTACGTACCGGAGCGCTGTATCATGACATCGGCAAGATGGAGAATCCGGTGTTCTTCACCGAGAACCAGTCGGGTGGAGTCAATCCGCACAAGAATCTGGGCTATGAGCAAAGTGCCCAAGTCGTCATCAGCCATGTGACGGACGGGCTGAAGCTGGCCGAGAAGAACAATCTCCCCAAAGTAATCAAGGATTTCATCACCACTCACCATGGCCGTGGGAAAACGAAGTATTTCTATATCTCCTGGAAAAACGAGCACCCCGGTGAAGACCCTAACGAGGAGGCATTCACCTACCCCGGTCCCAACCCGTTCACCAAAGAGCAGGCTATCCTGATGATGGCCGATTCGGTGGAAGCCGCTTCACGCAGTCTGCCCGAATATACGGAAGAGAGTATCAGCAACTTGGTAGACAAGATTATCGATTCGCAAGTGGCAGAAGGCTATTTCAAGGAATGCCCCATCACCTTCAAGGATATTGCCACCGTGAAGAACGTATTCAAGGAGAAGCTGAAGACTATATACCATACCCGCATCAGTTATCCCGAACTTAAAAAATAAGAACTATGGAAGTGACCAGTAAAGAACAGAAAAGAGCCGAACAACTGCTGCAAAGCCAGCACATCGGACTGCACCAAATCAAGAGTTTCAGTTTCATGAAGCGTTACCACCAGGTTCCCCGCAAAAGCAACTTGGCTGCGAAAGACAAATATGGTCCGGGCATACTGACTTTACATCTAAAGGAAGGGAAAGAAAAAGTAATCTATCTGCCTCCTTTCCGTCACCCTTCCTCGGTCATCCGCTACCTGGTCTCCCAAGAAATCCCCTTCGACAACCACGCACCGAGGGAACGGACAGTCGCAGAGATTCCCACAGAAACATACCAGCGTCCGTCACTCTATATGTTCTGGTTCTTTGTCTTATTCCTGATGTTCCTTATATTGGGATATTATTCCATCAGTAGCAACGTATGGTGGGGCTTCATCCCGGCTATCATTTCGTTTGCATTAAGTCTTTTTTTCATCAGCATGCTGATGACCCGCTTCTGCTACCTGACGTTGGACAATAACGGCCTCATCATACACAGCGTAGGCAGGACCATCCGCTATCCGTACCAGAACCTGAGAAAAGTAAACTTCGACTTTGCCCGCGAACAGAATTTCACACACGTCATGGAATTGCTGGACAACGATTACCGCTACCGTCTGTTCTATATCGGAAGGGTTTCGAGGAAGAAGCTGAATGAGATTGCCGAACGCCTGCAACAAGCCGGAGTGGATGCCACTTGCAGTCTGAATGACAACAAGCGGTTCTTCCAGGATACGTATATCAGCCACTAAACAGACGTTAGCCAACAAATAAGCTACCGGATACGGCATCATTCCCGTTTCGCAGATTTCAGAATGATGCCTTTGCACTTGCTCTCAATTTATTTATAATTGCAGGATAAACCTTTTTATAAATAATTTGGAAATGAGCAGAAATGAAATTACCTTACAAGAGATGTTCTCCTCAATCATCGGGGAACTCCGGGAAAGCGGCAGGTGGGGGACGGCACACATCTACCAGTCAGCGGTGAATGCATTCTCGGCATTCACCAAATGGCAACCGATGCCCATGCGCAAGCTGAGCCCGACCGTGCTGAAGAGATTCGAAAACTTCCTCAGGCAGAGGAATTGTAGTTGGAATACGGTATCCACCTATATCAAAGCGATACGTTCGGTTTACAACCGGGCGGTGGACAAAAAGCTGGTGCGATATGTACCCAGGCTGTTTGAGCATGTGTATACCGGCACACGGGCGGATAGGAAAAAGGCGCTCGAAGCTTCCGACATAGGCTGCTTGGTACGGGAGACAGAGATGAGCCTGCAGGCCGGTAATTCTTCCAACACCCGACAGAAAACAAAAATTTTCTTTGTATTGATGTTTATGCTAAGAGGGATTCCTTTTGTGGACCTGGCCTATTTGCATAAGAGGGATTTACAAGGAAATACCTTGTCCTATAGGCGCAGGAAGACGGGACGGGCACTGACCGTCTCACTGACGCCGGAGGCTATGCAAATGGTGAGAATGATAGCAAACAAGGACAAGGACTCTCCTTATTTATTCCCCATATTACAAAGTGAGGAAGGCACGGAAGCGGCATACCGGGAATACCAGTCGGCACTCAGGGCATTCAACCAACGTTTGGCAGTACTCAGACAATGCTTGGGAATGCAGTCGGCACTCAGTAGTTATGCGGCACGCCATACTTGGGCGACCATGGCTTACCACTGCGAGATACATCCTGGAATCATATCAGAAGCCATGGGGCACTCTTCCATCACAGTGACGGAAACTTATCTGAAGCCTTTCAGCAACAGAAAGATTGACGAAGCCAATCAAAGGGTAATTTCTTTTGTAAAAAACGAAGGATATCCAGTATAAAAGAGATTACTTCTTTTGAGGAAGTAGAGCAAACTTGTTGTTTCTTTTTTATAGTCTTCAAACAAAGTTTTGAGGAGCGGATTGATATTGGCTTTACAAAAAGTTTCCCAACGTAAGCAATAAACTGAAAGATAGAATCTTATATTGAAAATTAGAGACTTTTTCACTTCATAATTTCTATTGCAGCTTTTCTATAATGTTGGAGATTAAGACTATATATCATCTTTCCAATATCCCAACGGACTGATTTCTACTATTCCAAACAAAACCGGTCTATTTTCTCCTTATCTCCTGATTATTAACGAAATTAACAAGATTTCATTACCTGCGAAGTAACGGAATACTTAGTAACAAAAGAAGTATGCGAAAGGGATTCAAAATGAGAGATTATTCACTTTTTATTTTTTTAAATTTATAAATTTAAAGTTTTCAATTATGAACAAAAAGTTTCTAAGTGTAATCCTGTTCAGCGCCTTAATGGTTGGCACTGCAGGAACGTTCACTTCTTGTAAGGACTATGATGATGACATCGAAAACCTGGACAAGAAGACCAGTGACTTGAACACACAGCTTACGACTTTGCAATCTGCTTTGGATGCCGCTAAGTCTGATATCGCTGCTGCCAAGTCTGCTGCTGATGCTGCCAAAGAAGCTGCTGCCACTGCAAAAGCAGAAGCTATACAGGCTGCGGTTGACAAGGTTAATGAGATGTTGAAAGATGCTCCAAGCCAAGAGGCATTAGATGCATTAAAGACTCAAATTTCTGCCATCGAAACAAATTTGGCTACAATTTCAGGTACAGTAGATGCTAATGCAGCTGCCATTGCTCAGTTAAAGATTCAAATGGTTGCTGTTGAAAAGTACAAAGAGCTAATCGATGCTAATGCTGAAGAAATTGACAAAATCAATGTTGCAATTACAGCTATCAACAAAGCAATGGAAGACGTGGCAACTACAGCTGATGTAAAAGCCATAGATGACAAAGTTACCGCTATTGCTGCCCAAATTAGCAGTATCAATGATGGTTTAGTAACTCTGCTTACTAAAGAATTAAGAAGTTTAGTATTCTATCCCGAGCTGTATGTAGGCGGTATTGAGGCTACTGAATATGAAGCGATGCGCTATACGTATAAGAAAACTTCTACTACTACTGAAATAGAGTTTAATGACGAGCACTCGCCGGCCGTAAAATGTGTAATTACAGAACCTGTGGCAAATTGGAACTATGTAGATGACAAAAAAGATGTATTTGCTCCGATTGATACAGTTAAGTATCACATGAATCCTTCAAGTGCATTGATTGATAAGTTGGCTGATCTTAGCTTTGTCTCAAGAGAAACAGAATACATTACACGTGCAAATGACTCCAAGTTGAAATTTAAGGTTGAAAACATGGAGCAAAAGAAAGACGGATTTATCAGTGTAGGATATTCTCTTGATAAGACTGTTATCTATGACAAGAAATACGATAACGCTGAAAAGGGAGAAGCTTCTATTTTTGCTCTGTCCGCCAATGTAAAGAAGGCTGACAAAGACACTACCATTACTTCTGATTACGCAATGGCGTACATTTCTGAGGTAACTCCTATGGCTATTGCTTACAAGAGCAATGACCTTGTTGATGGTCGTGTCAATACTGCCGTTGAATGTTCTACAGCTAATAACCCTGATGAATTATGGACTAGCGTAAAAGATGCAATCACACATGCTCCAACTTTGCAAGTGGCATACGATGAGTCCATTGACTTAAAAAAGGTATTGGCCACCCATTATGATTGGAACACTGAAACAAAGAATAAAGGTACACATAAAATTTGGCCTTACGGTGCAGAAGCCAAATTCGGTTTGAAGTATGACTTTGCTTTAATTCAGTATAAGACCGGTAATAATGTGACTTCTGACAGCAAATATGTACAACAAGACATTACAAGTGGTGTCATCACTCCTTCTATCGTAAATGAAAAGGGTGAAACATTGAATCAACAAGGAATCTCTTCTGTAGGAAAACGCCCGTTGATCCGTGTTCGCGTACTTGATAATCAAGACCGTGTTGTTTTGGTTGGTTACATCAAATTGCAAATCATCAAAGAAGCCGGTTATAAGATTACGGACGAATTCCCGAAAGACGCTAAATTCGGATGCGACGGAGTTAAGCTGGATTTGACTTGGGCTGAAATCTCTTATCAGTTGCTTGAGAATACCGCTACTCAATCCAAAGACGAATTTGATGCTCTCTACAAATTTACTCAGAATAATTCTGTTGGTACACAATTTGAATTGACAAGCAGTAACGAATGGAAGGCTATCACAGATGCCAAGAAGATTTACGGAGAAGTTGAGGAAGTTGCAGATCCTCACGGAACTACCAATACAATTTTGCGTTGGACTCTGTCAATAAGTGATATGCAACGTATTTATCAAGAAAGCGATTCTCACTCAAAGACTATCTACGTAAGATATGAAAGTAAGCAGGGCGAAACAGCAAATGCTCCGATTTACATGCCATTGAAGGCCACTGTTCTGAAGCCGGTAGGTGCTGTTAAGACCAAGATTGCTGAATACTGGTACGAAAATGGTACAACTACTCGTTTGAATGTGGCTTATCCGAAGGATGGCGGTAACACATTGCAGTATGTAGTTGAACTTGATCAGGTATGGGAAGTAGTAGGTGATGCCAACAAACCTCAATTTGGTCCGACTGCAGGTTTTGCTTCTTATACAGATGCTATATTTGCTAAACAAGCTGTCAATAGTGCAGCCGGTGGTTACAAGTACTTCTTTGCAGCTACTAACGACGAGTACGAATTACCTGCAACTGGAACATTAGCTAAACCTGGTTATTTCTTGTATGTTGATAATACAAAGGCGACAGATATCTTCGCAAAACAATATGATGCAAGCTATGACAATACATTGGAATATGCATTAAAATCAGATCAGGGTGTCTATACGAATACAAAACTGTATGCAGGAAAGACCCGTGCAGCCAAAGTAGAAATTGCAGAAATTAATCAAGCAACAGGTAAGATTACATACAAGCAGAATTCTACATCTGAATTCTTGTTGAACTATTATGGTCACTCCAATGCACAGTTGGTTGCACAAATCGGTGTTGTGCCTTATACTCCGTGTGCTATAGCAATGGCTACGCAGAACAGTGTATATCCTGCCAAGTTCTTGCGTCCTATTGATGCCAACCCGGTAGAAGACGGTGAGTTTACTGATGCCGAGGCAAATGGTTCTAAATTGAATATCGCAGACTTGTTCCACTTCTCCGACTGGCGTGATAAGAAGTTTGTTGACTTTGATGCTGATCCGGTGGACTACTCAAACGCTTGGTTGTTTGCATATTATAATGTAAAACAAGTTAAGGTGCTGATTGATAAGATCACTACTGATATGAACGGTCACGATATCAACAACAAGTTGTTGTCTCAGGTGTCAACAAAAGTTAAGTTCTCTCAATTGAATCCATCTGGCGCAGATGTGACTGGTACTGGTGTAACTGTTAGTTTCGCTGCTTACAACAAGCAATCTGCTGGTACGAAAGCAACTTACGATGCTATCAAGGCAGCTATGGGACAAATCAAGTATGAGAACAACGGTAACAACGTAGGTACTTTCAAGGTACGTATTCCGGTTGAGTTCACTTACGATTGGGGCGTTATCCAGAAAGTGTGGGTAGATTGTGTGGTTAAAAACACCATCGGCAACAATTAATGATGTAAATAGTTACATTATACTACACTAATGAAAGAGGGGTATGTTCATGAGGGCATACTCCTCTCTTTATAAATAGAAATGCAATGAAAAAAAGAGTAATAAATCTCACGCTATTTATTGCGACTGTTCTTATCGGTATGAATTCATGTACCAATAGAAAAGCGAGTGTAACAGAAGACGTTTATAATATTAGCTCCCAAGATACGGCTGTTGTCTTGAAATTAGCTTCTTCGTGTATGGACGCTCTGCAAGAAGGCAGAACAGAAGCCGCATTGGAAATGATGTATGTTACACGGAATGATACTCTGATGCCAATCAGTAACGAACAGAAAGTGAACATGGCAAGACGATTCAAGCTTTTCCCTGTATTGGATTATACTCTGGAAAGCTTCGGTTTTTCTCAGTACACCGGAAATGAAGTGAAATTCAGGGTGAAATTTGCTGAAGAAGATGCAGCGGACAATAAGCCTGCTGCTTATACCAGCCTCAGATTCTGTCCGGTGAAGTATAACGCAGACTGGTATCTGACCATCGAATCCGAATAAACGAGGTAGCAATTAATAGGTTGGAGGATGTTTCTGAATAAACATCCTCCTTTCCATAGAATTACTATTGCATGTTTTCTATCAGCCGTTCTTTAACAGCTTTATAGCCTTCAATAGGGTCAAAAGGCTCATCTGGACGAAGAAGCAATTGAGTATCACCCAGAAAATCCGGATCAACCATCTTTTCTTCCATATTAGCAACGAATTGTTTGTATGTGGGAGGTTGCTGAACTGCAAAACTCATGTAGCGATGATAGCAGCGCATGAGTTCGTTTACATCAACTTCTGCTTTTGTCAATGCTACATATAAGTCAAATAAGTCACGCCCTTTTTTACGTTGGTATAATGCTCTCAGTTTCGTGCCCAGAAGTTCATTAAGCCGATAGGTTGTAATCTCACATTCTCCCGTGAACCAACTATTCTCAACTATAAAAGGAATCTTTACCAATCCCAGCTCATTGAAGTGCTCAAAGCAATTAATTTCAATCTTCAATCTTATCTGGATTGTTGGCGGAAACTCTGATTCCATTCTGAACAGCATTGTATTATTATAGCGTTTCTGTTTAGTAACACGATTCGGTAAAAAGTCCAATACTTCTCCTAATCTGAACATAATGGGCTTGATTGGTCCCGGATTTATTTGTACTAAATCAATGTCTTCACTATAGCGTGGCTGTGGAGAAAGATAAAGTTTGTGTAATGCCGTTCCTCCACGAAAGGCTAACTGTGAAGAAAGGAATTCATCACTAAAAATGGCAACCAATGCACGTGAGATGATTAAATCCTGCTCGATTTGCGCATTATCATTCCACGGCACCTGCTTACTCCATTGTATGATAGAGGCTCTGTTAATCATATGTCATCAACTTCTATATTTGTATTTATTTTTATCTTCCAGCGCGTATTCTTCTCCTGGACATCAGCACTATGGCGCGTGCTGAGGAATACGTATTTGAACGTTCTGGTGTATTTGCATAACAAATCATATAAATCATTGGCTCGTTGTTCTTCTTGCAACACTACATCTAAAATGAATCCAAGCCGCTGAATTGCCGCTAAAGAGGTGTATGCAAACAAAGATTCTGAAATCTTCGAAAAGTCTATCAATTCCGACAATTCTTCCAGTATGGTTGCCGCACGTGACAAGCCACCAATATGTTGTTCATATTGTACAAGATCTACAGCCGTCAGCTCTGCATTCGAATAGTATATGGTACCCGTTTCTGAATTTCTTGTTAGAAGAAACTCAGAAGGCATTTTGTTTCTATAATTCCACACCAACAGATTATTCTTTGTAGGAGATACTGAGGACTTAGGCAAAATTGTTGTGACAGAAAACCTCTGTGGACGTTGATGAGCTGAACCGAGAAGCTCTGCTGCATTGAGAAGACTTATATAATAGGGCTTATCCAAATAAGACATCAGTTGGTCAATGTAGTATATAGGAGGAATAATACCTTTTGCCGCATATTGGGGGGGCATAATTACATAGAACCCTCGATATACAGGTACTATGATTTTTTGCGTAGAAAGGCGGAACAAATCATTTTTGATAGATTGTTCTGTTATATTGGGGAAAAATCGTCTTACAGTACTAAAGGAAAATGTAGGTGTTCCCCCAATTTCTAATTCTCTTATCCATTCTCGAATTGACATATCCGTCCTTTTTGGTGCAAAAGTAATCAAAAAACGATTATCTTTGCACTATTTCGGGACAAAATTTAGAATCATGCCAAACAAATTAAATCTCATTAGTTTCAAGTACAAGTTCCAATAAAAGTAATAGGTTGATTTTATTCTAATTTGCTACACTCATAATTTACTTTATCATATCCAACTGTTATTATAAAATATTTAGTCCGATATAACAAAAGTATTCAATGGGAGAGCATTCTTTTTTTTATTTCTCCTCTCAATTGTATATAATTGCAAGATAAATCTTTTATAAATTATTTCGAAATGAGAAAGAATGAAATTACCTTACAGGAGATGTTCTCGACAATCGTTGAAGAACTTCGGGAAAGCGGGAGATGGGGAACGGCACACATCTACCAGGCCTCCTCAAATGCGTTCTCCGCATTCACCAACTACCAGGCGCTGCCTCTGCGGAAGTTAAGCCCTACGGTACTCAAACGCTTCGAAAACCACCTGCGACACAGGAACTGCAGCTGGAATACGGTATCTACTTACATTAAGACAATCCGCTCCACCTACAACAGGGCTGTGGATATGAAGTGCGTACGCTATACTCCCCGGCTCTTCGAACATGTATATACGGGTACACGGGCCGATAGGAAGAAGGCTTTGGAAACATCGGATATCAGCTATCTGGTACGCGAAACGGAAATGGGGATGCAGGAAAAGGCATTTCCCAATAACCTGCAGAAAACCAGGATATTCTTTGTACTCATGTTCATGCTGCGAGGCATTCCGTTCGTCGATTTGGCCTATCTGCACAAGAGGGATTTGCAAGGCAATACACTATCGTACCGCCGCCGAAAAACGGGACGCGCCTTGACAGTGGCGCTTACCCCCGAAGCCATGCAGATGATACGTCTGATGGCCAGCAGGAATCAGGATTCGCCTTATCTATTTCCCATACTGCACAGCGAGGAAGGCACCGAAGCGGCATACCGGGAATACCAGTCGGCACTCAGGGGATTCAACCAGCGGCTGGCTGTACTGCGGCAGTGTCTGGGCATGAAGTCGGCACTGAGTACCTATGCGGCAAGACATACCTGGGCCACAATGGCTTATCATTGTGAAATTCATCCGGGTATCATTTCGGAAGCCATGGGGCACTCCTCCATCACGGTGACAGAAACCTATCTGAAGCCTTTCAGCAGCAGAAAGATTGACGAGGCCAACCAGAGGGTAATTTCTTTTGTAAGAAGCGGAGCGTGTACAGTATAAAAGACGTTACTTCTTTTGATAGGATAGAATAGATTTGTCGCACATTTTCCGGAATCTTCAAAATGAGTTTTGAGGAACGGAATGGCGTTGTCTTTACGGAGCTCCCATCGGTGCTATCAATGGACTGTCATTCAACCTTTTGAACTGAAAGATACATACTTTCATTCTTTGAAAGCCTCATTTCATCCCTTTCCCACTGTCATCTTTCTGGACTTCCAATCCTCTTTCCAATATCCTAACGGGCTGATTTTTACTATTTTGAACAAACCCCACCTATTTTATCCTTATTCCTTGATTATTAATGGAATTAACAGGATTTCATTACCTGCGAAGTAACGGAATTTTTTAACAAAAGCATTATGGGAAAAGGAATGCCAGAAATGAGAAATTATTCACTTTTTATTTTTTTAAATTTATAAATTTAAAGTTTTCAATTATGAACAAAAAGTTTCTAAGTGTGATCCTGTTCAGTGCCTTAATGGTTGGTACTGCAGGTACATTTGTTTCTTGTAAGGATTATGATGATGACATCGAAAACTTACAGAAGCAAATTGATGAAAACGCTAAGGCTATAGATCAGATTAATAAGCTGATTTCAGACGGTAGCGTAATAACAGGGGTAGTCAAGGGAGCAAATGGCATCACTATTACTCTTAGCAATGGTAATTCTTATGAAATTACCAATGGCTCAAATGGCACAAATGCTGCAGTATGGAGCATCGGAGAGGATGGCTATTGGTATAAAGATGACGTAAAACAGGCTTATAAAGCCGTTGGCGAAAAAGGTGGTGATGGTTGCTACTATAAGCCTAATGAAACAACTGGGAACTTTGACATCTACAATGCTGATGGTACCTTAAAGGAATCTACCAATATCTCTTGGAAAGGTACGGGCATTACTGCTGTAGAGGATGGCAATGATGTGATTCTATACAATGTGACAAAGGCTGATGGAACGACAGGCAGTGTTACAATTTCAAAGACCAACAATTTGCGTAGCTTGGTTTTCATCCCGCAAGTGTATGTTGATGGTGTGCAGGGGTTGACTTATGATTCCTATGCTTATAAAGCACTGACTTTATCTGAAAAGGATTCTAAATCGGAAAAAACGACAGCTGCAGCTACCAGCACCACTATCAATCCGGTTGTCTATGCCGAATATCATGTAAATCCGGCCAATGCCAACGTTAATGAACTGAAAGACAAACTTTCATTCATGGTGAAACCGAACGTGGATTATATCAGTTCACGTGCTGCTGCTTCCAATGATTTTGCAATGACTCCCGAATTCGTTTCCTTTACGGACGGTATTTTGAAGGTCAAAGTCAATATCAAGGGAATAGCCGCTACAGAAGAAAAGATTTCTGTGTTTGCATTGAATGTAGAGAAAGAAAATGGTGAAGATGTTACTTCTGATTATGCTACAGTATTCAAGAAAGATTTGAGTGACTTGGCTATCGCTGACCCGGCTGCCGAAGCTGCAAAGAAAGGTATCGCTGATAAAGACGAGCACTATAGAACTAAAATTGCTGCTGTAGATGCTGACGCATACAATCAAAAGGTTGTTTGGGCAGAAGGAAATACTGAGGCAGAATCTAAAACATACTGTGATACCATTGTTGTTTACAACCAGAGCTTAGACTTGACGAAATGCGTAGAAGCTCATGAATTGGCATGTGAAGGTGGTGACAAAATCAAGGTTGCTGATTTGGAGAAACTTGGCCTGAGCTTTGCTTTTGATGTGGTAAAGAACTATAAGGTAGGTAATCCTGTAACCGATCAGGCAGACTTCGTGACTTTGGCTGATGGCGTTTTGACCCCGAAAGTGTATGAAACCGAAGGCCGTGCAGCTATTGGCCGTACTCCTATCGTACGTGTTCGTTTGATGGATGGCGAGAACCTTGTAAAGGTAGCTTACATCAAGGTATTCATTGCAGATGAGACAAGCGCTCCTGTTACTAACCAATATGAACTGACTATCGAAAACTTCAAGTATGATTGCGATGATGCTGCAGCTTCAAAACTGTCAACAGTTAAGGATATGAACGTTCAGGTATACAATGAAATCGGTCTGAGTAAAGAACAATTCCACGCAACTTATCCGTATTTCTACGACTATGGTGCTAACCAGACTCCGGCAGATTTGGGTACTTGTGAAGAAACAACAGATGCAGAAACTCAAGCTACTCACGTAATCAAATGGACTATCTCTAAAGACGCTTTGTGGGAAAATGCCAGCAAGCAGCTGACTCACCGTGTAAGATATTATGCAGGTGAAAATCAAACAGGTGCTTATGTTGAATTGGTACTGAAAGCTACGGTAGAAGATATCCAGAAGTCTTACAATGTAGCAAAAGCCGACTTCATCTCCAACTATTGGGATGCAGACAAAACTTATACCAAGTTTAATGTTGCCGTACCAAGTAGCACGACAGATGCTGACCCAACTCACTGTACATTTGTTAATGATTTGAATTCTCCGTTCACAACTTGGGCAAAGAATAGTACGGAAGGAACTCCGGGCGTACTGAAACTTGACAAAGCAGTGACTGGTATAGAATACTTCTTCTGCGCTGATGACATCAAGAATATCACTAAGATTGGTGATATTAATGTAGTCTTCACAACAGATGCAGATGGTACGACATTATACGCTACAGTAGGCGGCGTAAAAGAAGAGATAGCTGTTATTAACAATGCTGGTTCTACCGCTCCTAACACTGTAACCTATAACAAGAATAGTGCTATTGCCAAGCAATTGTTGAATACTGGCGCTATGTACACTTATATTGGTGCTACTGGTCGTGTATGCGATGATGAGACTAAGGTAGTTACTATTACATTTGATAATGAAGATCACTTCCAGGCTAATTTCATCCGTCCGGTCAACATTGCTGAACAAGCTGCTGATAACTTCATCGACGCTGTTGACTTTGGTGAAAAGGGTTCATTCATCCGCTTGGAAGACTTGATTGCTCCTTACGACTGGCGTGATCGCTACTTCAGTGACTATGCTAATTACTGGGGCTTCTACGGACCATTCACAATTACTGCCGATGTGGATAATGCAGAATGTGACTTGAACGGTGTTCGTCAGGCTGTTCCTGTAACGGTAGAGTTGAAAGCTAACACAAATACCACAATGGGTAGCGGTGATGATGCTAAGACTTCTCAGTATGGTTTCATCACTTACAAGAACAATGGTACTAAAGTTTCAGCATTCAATATCTACGTTAAAGTTACCGTAGAATATGGTTGGGGTACCATCAAGACTGATTTCATTACAGTTCCTGTAAGCTCTACTATCACTAATAACTAAAAGTAAACAAGTTATTAGAAGATAATAAATAAAAGAGTGGATATAGTCTTACAAAAGATTATATCCACTCTTCTTTTATAGTGCCTCCAATAATAAACCAACTGTCAGAACAAGTCTTGACTATTACACGTTGTTAAACACTTCCCAGTACCCCGATGTTCTACTGCCAATCCGAGTTATCAGTCCCTCCCGTTTAAGCAGCACTATTCTATTTTTTATTGTTCTCTCAGAAAGTTTTAGCACTTCACTCAACTGTCCAATGGTTATATATGGATCTTGTATAATTGCTTCCAATGTACTTTGGGCAATCTTTGGGCAATCTTTGGGCAACATTAGTTTCATCCTGCCCCATATTACTCAGTGATGTTCCGGTATTGTCCTTCATTCTGACTACATTACCGCATCCTTCATGTACGGGTATGAACATGAGGAAGTAACTGCGTTCCTCATCGGTTTCGATAGAAGCACGTGGTGAACCGTTTTTAGCCAGCCCATCTTGGATTGTAGGAATTCCGGTGCAGCGACCTTCTGTCAAGTCCAATTCTTTCAAGAAATCCCGATTACTTTCCACTTTATTACGATGCAGCAGGTCTTCTATGTTTATTGGCAGTGACATATAGTGTTCAATTATTTAATTCCACCAATGAGTATAGTCAGTATGGTGTATTCGTATTGCAATTTTCAATGCGAAGTTTCTCGCAAATATAAGAAATATATTCGTCTCCCTTATATTCATCTAATTTATTTATATTGCAGAATAAACCTTTTATAAATAAATTGGAAATGAATAGAAATGAAATTACCTTACAAGAGATGTTCTCCTCAGTCATCGGGGAACTCCGGGAAGGCGGCAGGTGGGGGACGGCACACATCTACCAGTCAGCGGTGAATGCATTCTCGGCATTCACCAAATGGCAGCCGATGCCCATGCGCAGGCTGAGCCCGACCGTACTGAAGAGATTCGAAAACTACCTCAGGCAGAGGAACTGCAGTTGGAACACCGTATCCACCTACATCAAGACGGTACGCTCGGTGTATCATCGGGCGGTGGACAGAAAGTACATACGGTATGTACCCAGACTGTTCGAGCATGTATATACCGGCACACGGGCGGACAGGAAGAAGGCGCTCGAGGCATCCGACATCAGCAGCCTGGTAAGGGAGACGGAAAGGAGCCTGCAAAGAGGGACGCTCCCAAACACACAGCAGAGAACAAGGATTTTCTTCGTACTCATGTTCATGCTCAGGGGCATACCCTTCGTGGACCTGGCGTACCTGCACAAAAGGGACCTGCAGGGGAATGTGCTGTCTTACAGAAGGCGGAAGACGGGACGGGCGCTGACCGTGTCACTCACACCCGAAGCCATGCAGATGGTCAGGATGGTGGCGAACAGGAACCCCGACTCCCCCTATCTGTTTCCCATCCTGCAGAGCGAGGAAGGCACGGAAGCCGCATACCGGGAATACCAGTCGGCACTCAGGGGATTCAACCAGCGGCTGGCAGTACTCAGGCAGTGCCTGGGAATGCAGTCGGCACTCAGTACCTATGCAGCCAGACACACCTGGGCCACAATGGCCTACCATTGCGAGATACACCCCGGAATCATATCGGAAGCCATGGGGCACTCCTCCATCACGGTGACGGAAACCTATCTGAAGCCTTTTAGCAACAGAAAGATTGACGAGGCCAATCAAAGGGTAATTTCTTTTGTAAGAAGCGGAGCGTGTACAGTATAAAAGACGTTACTTCTTTTGATAGGATAGAATAGATTTGTCGCACATTTTCCGGAATCTTCAAAATGAGTTTTGAAGAACGGAATGGTGTTGTCTTTACGGAGCTCTAATCGGTGCTATCAATATACTGTCATTCAAGCCTTTGAACCGAAAAATATACACTTTCATCCTTTAAAAGCCTCATTTCATCCCTTTCCCACTGTCATCTTTCTGGACTTCCAATCCTCTTTCCAATATCCCAACGGACTGATTTTTACTATTCCAAACAAAACCGGTCTATTTTCTCCTTATTCCCTGATTATTAACGAAATTAACAAGATTTCATTACCTGCGAAGTAACGGAATACTTAGTAACAAAAGAAGTATGCGAAAGGGATTCAAAATGAGAAATTATTCACTTTTTATTTTTTTAAATTTATAAATTTAAAGTTTTTCAATTATGAACAAAAAGTTTCTAAGTGTGACCCTGTTCAGTGCCTTGATGATAGGTGCGACAGGAACGTTCACGTCTTGTAAGGACTATGATGACGACATCAAGAACTTGCAGGAACAACTGGACAAGAAAGCTTCACTTGAAGAGCTGACTGCAAAAGTTTCGACTTTGGAGACGGCTATCAACGATGCTAAAACAGCTGCCAACGAAGCTAAGGGCAAGGCTCAGGAAGCTTTGGACAAGGCCGGTTCGGCAGAAGGTGGTGTTTCTGATGACGACTTGAAAGCTCTGAAGAAAGAACTGCAAGACCAAATCGACAAGCTGGCTTCTTTGGAGGCGGTAGAGACAAAAATCGCTGATCTGAAAAAGTCTTTGGAAAGCCAGTTCATTTCTGACAAAGAATTGAAAGAGCTTGCTAAGGAAGTCGAAACATTGAGTACTAAGGTTATGGCAATTATCGGACATCGTTTGACGAGCCTTACGCTGATTCCGACTACACATATCAATGGTATTCCTTCTATCGAGTTGTTAACACTGAAGTATAAGCCTCAGGTTTTCAAGGCAAATGTACATGAAACAACAACTGATGGAAAGCACAAGACACATCCTGTTTTGGACCACGTGGCAGCGGCTAATGCTGAATACCTCAGCATTTCTACAGAAAAGAATGAAGTAAGCTTCAAGATGAGTCCGAGTATCGGTGTGATGAAGGAGGATATCGAACTTCCTATGTTTGAATGTTTCAAATCTCAGAACATCACAAAAGCTGCTCCTGAACTTTCGCTGAATAAACCTATTCAGGTTGTGGATTATGAAGTAGACGGAGGCATTCTGACCGTGAAATACAAGAAAAATGTAAATGAGAATATCGGTACAACCGGTAGCGCTCACGGGTCAAGCAAATCTGAAACTTTCTGGATGGCTTCTTTGAAGACCCCTATTGCTGAGAAAAATTTTACAGATGCGGAAAAAGAAGCAGGCAAAGATGTATATGTAAGTTCCGAATACAGTCGTATTGAAGAATCCAATGTATATCCTTACCTGGCTAATGCGAAGGTTAAGTTTGATGGAACAACTATCAGCACAGATTTTGCAGAAGAAAAGCAAGGCGATCTTTACGTTCACTATCATGACTCTCTGTGCTTGTACAGATCAGGTAATGAAGAACTGGTAGACGTTAAGCAGCCATTTGATAAGCCGCTTGACTTGAGAACCTTGGTTACCGTATGCTACAGTTACGATGAAAAGGATCATTCCTCTCACAAGAAATTGGAAGAATATCCGGATTACGGTTTGGAATTCCGTTTTGCTTTGGCAAAAGCCAAGTATCTGCAAGGTGACCGCAAGACTGACGAACAGGAGTTCGGTCGCATCTTGGCTGACGGTTATACCCTGAAATCAGAAGTCTACGATGTTGATTTGAAAGATGATGAATTCTCCAAGACTTCTATCGGTCGTGAGCCTATCATTCGTGCAGAGTTGTGGGATAAGAATAAGGGTAACATGATTGCGGTTCGTTACATCAAGGTGCGTTGGACCGGTGAAAAGGACCAAACGATTGCTGCTATCACATTCCCGAACGATACTGTAACTTGCAAGGATATGTTCCAACAATTGTTCTCTAAGGAGATGAACGAGAAGATTTACCATATGGTTAAGTTTGACGGTGGACAGAGTATCAGCAAAACTCAATTCCATGCTATCTACAAAAAGATAGAAATCGTAGAACTGAAGAAAGACAAAAAAGTGGTAGACCTCACTAAATTGACAATTGCTACTGATGCAGGAACATATTGGAATGAAGGAACCACTCCTCAAGTTAAGGATGGAAAAGAAGCGATTGAGACAGTTAAGGTGGAGAACAAAGACATAACACCTGACCTTGTATTCGGATTCTTGTCGGATGCTCTTGACAACACTTCTTACAACCTGGTTTGGGCGATGAACCCGAAGACTGTAGGTACTTTGGCTTACGATGCGGCTACCAAAACTTATGCTTCTGAATTCGAAATTACAGTTAGATATCTTGATGAAGCCGGTTTGAATGGTGATGTTAAACAGACATTCAAGCAGAAGATTGTGGTTCCGGAACAGAAATTTGCATACCAAGGTACATTCTGGAAGGGTGGTACCGGTGCAGGTGTCTTCAATGTGAACCCGATTGTTTACAACACAACAGATGACGGTGGAACACAGAAAGCCCCGCATGTATATCCGGGTACTGCTAACGGCTGTTCACTGAAAGACTATAGCCACATCGAAGCTGACTTGGTTAACGGTTTCGTTTATGCTGGCACTAAAGAAAAACCGAAGAACCTGGCTCAATTCATCAAATACATCCGTAGTTGTGCAGAAGTTAAGTTTATCTTCGATGCAGAACGTATGAAAAATGCAGAAAAATATCCGCACTTGGCTAAATTTAAAGTTAGCAATGATGGTGAGCAATTGTGGAAGACAACTGTAGGTGGTGCGTTGACTGATGCTGAGAAGGATGCCACTACGACTGAGGTAAATCATAACATTGGTATGTCAGACAAGGGTATCTATGATTACATACAAACTGATAACAACTTGGCTGCTACTATCAACAACTTGATGGGAGCTAGTGCAAATGAAAACAAAACGAACCTGCTTTGGAATTACGATGAAACCTTGGGTAATACTCAAGACCAATGCTCAAGTATCATCCGTTTGCACGAAACAGACAAGTTCCATGGTACTGCAGCTGCTCAAGAGTTGATAGATACGGAAGTTCCTGTAAGTTTGGTTGTTGAATACAATGACTACAACAAAATTCAAGTTCTTGACTTTGATGTATTCTTCATTGAACCGTTGAAGATTGACGGTACTATCAGCGACAACTTCGTTGATGCAGAAATTGACGGTAGCTTCTTGAATGTAGGCAAGAACTTCACATTCACCGACTGGAATGGCTATAAAGTAGCTGCAATTTCCGGTACTACAGGCAATGACGTTTACGCACATCCGTTGTATGACTACTATGGCGTAGACAAGGTTAGATTCTTGACTGAGGATACCAAGACCAGCTTGACTTGGAATGAGGAAACTCAGACATATGAGCACAAGGAAGGTACAACCGATGGCAAGATGCCGACTAACGCTTCGTTGAAGATGATGACTTGGAATGAAAATCAAGCAAAATCTACAGCAACTCCTGCTGAGTCTAACCCGACTCACTTGGCATACTTCAACAACCACGGAACCCCGGTTAATGTCGATTACAACTTGTTTGTAACTGTAAACGTTGACTACAAGTGGGGCTCTTTGGATAAAGAAAACCTGAAAGTACTCGTCAAGAAGGCTGAAGGTACTCCAAGCACTAAATGATTAAGAAGAAATTCTTGATATAACCCTAAATTAAAAGGACGTCCTTGACGGACGTCCTTTTTTCAATTCTATAATATGTTTTGATATGAAAAGAATACTATATATTTCAATCATCTCCCTTGGGACTGCTTACCTGTCTTCCTGCAAAAATCCGAAAGCAGCACATCCATTTCATGGAAAATTCGTCACGGAAACCGGTATACGATTCGACCTTCGTGCAGACTCCACCACCCTGATTCAATATGATGATTCCAGTTCTTACGAGGGTACATGGAAGGTCTATAATCAAGGAGATACACTAAAGTATGCCACTATTGAGTTTGCCGGTTACTTTAATTATTATTATCTGCGCAATGGTAAACTCTATCGCAATGAGCATAACATGAAACGTCAAGTTCTTGGTGAAGAAATTAAATATCAAGATTAAAACAGAAAATGGCTATTACTATTCCTCTATTCTGTTGGATGGGGAAAAGAATAGCCACTTCATATGACACTCAACCACACATTTCCAATAATAATCGTTTTATGATTATCGTGATATTTTCCTCATATTTGCGTGTAAACTCAATAATCATCTGAAAAATCCATTCGTTACAAACGGTTATGTGTCACCGAAATATTTCTGTTGATAAAATGATACGAAACCCCAAAAGGATTTCCTCTTTTTATTATCCTTCTCTCTTTACCTCAATCCACCTTCTGAAGAAAGGATCATCCAGTTCATATCCCTCGTTACGTATCACATATCCTTGTTGCCCAAGTCGCTTCAAACTGCTGAAAGCGGTACTTGGAGAATCAATACCGACCCCCTGTAGAAAAGGAAGACTGGACGGAGTCCCCATCTGCATAGTTAAGCCTATCAAAACTTTTTTATCTGTTTTATTGAAAGTGCTCCATAACCGTTCATAATCCATATCGTGTACATGGGTCAACTCTGTAATGGCAGTTTCCACCAAGGTATCACTGTAACCGTTTTGTTTCCAGTTATTCCATGTCTGGTAAGCCAGTTGCTGGGTGTAATAGGGATGGCAATTAGTGAACGACAGAACACTGCGGCTTATCGTTTCAGCATCCATGTCTTGACCCAAGAGAAGAAAGCCATTCTTAAGAAACTCATAGAAGTCATCTTGAGGAATCTTACCCAGCTTCATCAAATATCCAAAATGATAGAAAGGAGATTTCTTTTTTTCGAAGATTTCCTGCATCATTGATTCCTGGCTACCTAAAAAAATGTAGTTGGCATGGTTGTAAGCCTGTAGAATAGACCGCAATTTCTTATCCAGATTCTTGTCCAATGTGCGTATTTCTTGGAATTCATCCAGTACTACAATCGGTTTCTTGTGTGGATTCTTCATTCCCAATTTATCAATCAGTGTGAATACATCCTCTAACAGAATGAACCCGTCCATTGACGGCTGAAATGAAACTTCTATGCCGTCTGTCATAGGATTGGTTGAAATGGTGGGAATAAAACGAAAGTGGGTAATGAGATGCTTCAAACGTTCCATAGGGCATTGCTGAAGCACAATCCGCAATAATCGTGCAGCAAAGTCGGCAGTATCTGTTACCAGTTGCAGGTTCAACTGAAAAGCAGGACGTGACAATCCTTTCGTTACTTTTTGGACGAGGCTGGTCTTGCCGAAACGCCGTGGGCTGATAAGTATCAAGTGATTCTCACTTGCAAGTATCTCTCTTACTTTTTCCTGTTCCGCTACTCTATCCGTAAAGTATTCACCGTCTACAATGGTACCGAATTTAAATGGATTATTCATATTGCGATTTTTTTCGATGCGACTTTTTTCGCAAATATAAGAAATATATTTGAGTTCATTCTGAAAGACTGGTCAAAATGAAGAAATACATTATAAGTTTCTGTTTTTCTTCATTTTATTGTATATACTTGTAAGGTAACCACTTTATAAATAAAAATGGAAATGAACAGAAATGAAATTACCTTACAGGAGATGTTCTCCCAGTCCATCGGTGAACTCCGGGAAAGCGGCAGGTGGGGGACGGCGCACATCTACCAGTCGGCGGTGAATGCATTCTCGGCATTCAACAAGGGGCAACCCATGCCGATGCGCAGGCTAAGTCCGACAGTATTGAAAAGGTTCGAGAACTTCCTCAGGCAGAGGAATTGCAGCTGGAACACCGTGTCGACCTACGTCAAGACGATACGCTCGGTCTATCACCGGGCGGTGGACAGGAAGTATACAAGGTACGTGCCCAGGCTGTTCGAGCATGTGTACACCGGGACGCGGGCAGACAGGAAGAAGGCGCTGGAAACAGCGGATATCAGCAGCCTGGTGAGGGAGACGGAAAAGAGCCTGCAAGGGAGTTCACGGCCCAATACGCAACAGAAAACAAGAATCTTCTTTGTACTGATGTTCATGCTCAGGGGGATTCCTTTTGTGGACCTGGCCTATCTGCATAAGAGGGATTTGCAGGGGAACACCCTGTCCTACAGGCGCAGGAAGACGGGGCGGGCGCTGACCGTGTCGCTCACACCAGAGGCCATGCAGATGGTAAGGATGGTGGCGAACAGGAACCCCGACTCGCCCTATCTGTTTCCCATTTTGCAAAGCGAGGAGGGCACGGAAGCGGCATACCGGGAATACCAGTCGGCACTCAGGGCATTCAACCGGCGGCTGAGTATACTCAGGCAATGCCTGGGGATGCAGTCGGCACTCAGCACCTATGCGGCACGACATACCTGGGCCACAATGGCTTACCATTGCGAGATACACCCCGGAATCATATCGGAGGCCATGGGCCACTCATCAATCACGGTGACGGAAACCTACCTGAAGCCTTTCAGCAACAGGAAGATTGACGAGGCCAACCAAAGGGTAATTTCTTTTGTAAGGAGCGGAGGGTGCACGATATAAAAGACGTTACTTCTTCGGGTGGGATAGAATAGGTTTGTCACACATTTTCCGGAATCTTCAAAGGGAGTTTTGAGGGGCGGGGCGGTGTTGCCTTTACGGAGTTCACAGCGGTGATGCCAATACGCTGTCATACAATCTTTTGAACCGAAAAACATGCATTTTTATTCCTTGAAACCTTCATTTCGCCACTTTCACCCTGTCATCTTTCACGAGTCACTGTCCGCTTTCCAATATCCTGACGGGCTGTTTTTTACTATTCTGTACAAAACCGGCCTGTTTCCTACTTATCCACTGATTATTAACGAAATTAACAAGATTTCATTACCTGCGAAGTAACGGAAAATCATATAACAAAACAGATATGGGAAAGGAATATAAAATGAGAGATTATTCACTTTTTTATTTTTTAAATTTATAAATTTAAAGTTTTCAATTATGAACAAGAAGTTTCTAAGTGTAATCCTGTTCAGTACTTTAATGGTAGGTACTGCAGGAACGTTTACGTCTTGTAAGGACTACGATGATGACATTGAACAGATCAACAACGAGTTGTCTGGCATCAAATCTCAAATCGAAGCCTTGGAAGGCAAAATTAAAGATGGCAAGTGGATCACAAGTGTGGCTCAGACTGCCAACGGTTTGACAATCACGTTGTCTGACGGTACTACTTACGACGTTACTAATGGTAAGGACGGTGCTGCTGGTACTCCGGGTGCTGCCGGAACAGAATGGACTATCTCTGAAGATGGTTACTGGGTATGCAATGGCGAAAAAACAGACGTTAAGGCTGTTGGTCAAGATGGAGAAAAAGGCGAGGCTGGCCAGCAAGAAGTGAAGTTTGAGAACGGTAAGTGGTTCTTGTGGAACGGCACTGAATTTGTAGAATTCAAGGGTGCAACAACTTCTGGAAATATTCCTTACTATTACACTGATCCGAATGACAACAACTACACGATTTTGGTAGTTTATAGCCAAGATGGACAGACTAAGAAGGAGATCCGTTTGCCGATGAATGAAGGTTTGGCTCAATTGACAGTGTTGGATGCAAACTTCTCTCAAGGTGCTGCTAATATCGTGGTAAATTATGCTTTGAGAAAAGTTAGTACAGAATGGGATGGTGAGAGAGAACTGCCTGCTGTTGGTGAATACATGGTAGCAACTAATACACAGTCCATCCTTGTTCAGGTAACTCCTGCCAACTATGATTTGGCTACTTTAGATTTGAAATTTGTTAATGGCAAGGGAGAAGAAGTTCCTGTTACTGTAGGTAAAGCTACTCCGACAACCATTACAAGACAATCTTCAATAACAGGTGTTTATGAGATTCCAGTTACCGTAAATCCAATTAAGGAAAACGAAGAGTTAGTTAACTTCTATCAAGGGAAGAAACAGATTTCGCTGGTAGCAAATGAAAGTGTACGTTCTACTTATACTTCTACACTGCAAATGGTAAAAAGTAATCAACCGGTTGGAAATGTAGCTTATCAGGTATGGCAGTGGAATCCCATTACACAACAAGAAGAATGGATGTCTAAGTATACTACAGTTGCTGCCGAGGATCTTTTAGTGACTCCTAAAGATGATGTTGCTGCCAAGATTTATGACTCTTATTTAACCATCAAGGATGACCAGACAAATAACGCCAAAGCCATTAAATATGGTATTTCTGTTGATGGAATGACTGTAAAGAGTGCTGAAAATGCACAAGGTCAAAGTATTGTATTGATAGCTCATTACGTAGATGTTATTGGAAAAGTATACAAACAAGAAATTACTGTTACATTCCAAGGTGAATATGTAGAGCCTGAGACCATTGACTTGACAGCGTCTGAACATACAATTGCATTTGTTAAGAGCGCTGAATCCCCATCTCTTATTGCAAACTTCGATGAATACTTCAAGGATATTCAGGGAGATGACCGTATTGTTTGGAACTCTGAACATGAAATCTTTGTTCCTAAGTATTATCCTCAACAGCAATATGTAGTGAACTATGTATATACAGATCCAGAGGATTATAGCACTCACGAAGGTCAACTGTTTGGCTTTGTTGCTGCTGTTGAAGCAAATGAAGAAGGCGCAACACTTAATACTGAAGAAGGTTTAGCTAAGTTCAAGAATTTGAAAATTTCTTTGGATTATACTAAAGCATTCGATGGAAATGGCATTGATTTGCTGAACTACGATGTTACATATACATTGCAAGTTCTAGTACAGAACACTGCAACTGGTGCCGTTGATTATGTAAA
The DNA here is from genome assembly GCF_003603515.1 of Bacteroides sp. AM32-11AC. Lineage (NCBI taxonomy): Bacteria > Pseudomonadati > Bacteroidota > Bacteroidia > Bacteroidales > Bacteroidaceae > Bacteroides > Bacteroides sp. AM32-11AC. Next base: position 98,374 of record NZ_QTNH01000001.1, read on the forward strand.
TGTACCGTTCACCGTAGAGCAACCTGCCGCTGCTGAAATTGCTAAACAATATGCATTCGATGCCATTGCTTACGATGCAGCAACTAACGCATTTACTGTATTTGGAACAGAGGCAACTTTGAGTGATTTGATTAAAGTAAGTGCCAAAGGCTTTGAAAACGGTGTAAGCATAGCCACTAACGAGGCAGCAAAACCTGCAGGTGTAACAACAGAAGATTACAAGGTAGCAAATGGTAAGGTAACATTGAGTAATATCGATAAGTATGGTACAGCCTACTCTGTAACTGGTGTTTATGTAAAATATGCCAACCATAAGTTTGCAGTTCCTGCATTCAATGTAATCTTCAAGAAGGCTGCAACAGAAGCAACTTACACATTCTCATTGAAGAAGGCTGTTAGCGTTGTTCGTGGTGGTAGCGCAGTTACTCTCAAGGTTGGTACTGACTTGACTATTGCGGATGCTGCAGGTAACCCGATGAAGGACATTGTGGTTACAGCAGTGGATCTTGAGACTGCAGCAAACAACTATGTATCAGCAGGAACAACAGATGGCGAATCTATTATAATTACTCCTAAGGATATACAAATTGCTAAAGATACTGCATTCAAGGCTAAAATTAAATTTACTTATGATAGTGGTAAAACAGGAGAGACCGAAGCTAATGTTCTTGTAACAGTAAAAGCTATCTAATATCCAAAGCTAACCTAAGGAGAGACAAAGAGCATTCTAAACTCTCTCCTTAGTACGGATAATCCTCAAGTAGGGAAAGAAGTTATTTCTTTCCCTACTTTTTTATTTCAAATCTTCTCCAGAATATTCTTTCCTATTACTTTGCTTCCACACTTCCACCCACTTCCTGCATCTCTCTATCCATCGGCATTTGCCCCTCTGTGGAAGCACCCTCCAAAGGTGGAAGCAAATTTTGCTTCCACCTACTCAAAACGCCATGGTTTTACTGCAACTCACTCATTTTTATTTTAATACATCGAACAAATTTTATAAAACACTGACGCCAGTTTCCCCATACTTCTACACCCATCCTACCCATAAAATCTGCAATACCTCTCCCTTATCTTCATCCAAATCCACAACAGCCTCCTCCTCTCCTCAGCATAAAAAATGCCCCGTTCATTTCATTCTCCCTCCACTTTCCACTATCTTTGTCCCCACGATGAAAAAGTTCGCCGACGTCATATTGCCTTTGCCCTTGCACAGCTGCTTCACCTACTCCCTGCCCGACGAGTGGGCGGATGAAGTGCAAACCGGTTGCCGGGTGGTAGTACCATTCGGGCGGAAGAAATACTATACGGCCATCGTGCGTAACGTGCACTATTGTGCCCCCACCGGATACGAAGTAAAGGAAGTGTCTGCTTTGCTGGATGCCTGCCCGATACTGCTTCCGCGGCAGTTCAAGTTCTGGGAATGGCTCTCCGATTACTATCTCTGCACGCAAGGAGACGTCTACAAAGCCGCCTTACCCTCTGGCTTGAAGCTGGAAAGCGAAACAATCGTAGAGTACAACCCCGATTTCGAATCCGATGTCCGCCTGCCGGAGAAGGAACAGAAGATACTGGACGCGCTCTCTACCGACCCGGAGCAATGCGTGACCAAACTGGAGAAGGAGACCGGCATCAAGAACATACTTTCTGTCATCAAGTCACTGCTCGACAAAGAGGCCATCTTCGTAAAGGAAGAACTGCGCCGTACCTATAAGCCCAAGACCGAAACCCGCGTACGCCTCACCGCCGTTGCGCGCAACGAACACCGCCTGCATATCTTCTTCGACGAATTGCAGCGCCGTGCCCCCAAGCAATTGGACCTGCTGATGAAGTACCTGGAACTCTCCGGCTACCTCAGCGGACGAGATATAAAAGAAGTCTCCAAAGCCGAACTGCTGCAACGCACCTCCACCACCCCTGCCGTATTCAACGGTCTTATAGACCGTGGTGTATTCGAAGTTTATCAGCAGGAAATAGGCCGCATAGATAAAGCGCTTCTCAAAGAAGTCGTCCCCGTCAATCCGCTGAACGAACACCAGCAACGCGCCTATCACGCCATCTTGGAGAATTTCCAAAGCAAGAACGTCTGCCTGCTGCACGGCATCACGGCAAGCGGCAAGACAGAAGTCTATATTCATCTGATAGAAGAAACCATCCGGGAAGGAAAGCAAGTGCTCTATCTCCTGCCCGAAATAGCCCTCACTGCGCAAATCACAGAGCGCCTGCAACGTGTTTTCGGTTCCCGTCTGGGCATCTACCACTCCAAATTCCCCGATGCGGAACGGGTAGAAATCTGGCAGAAGCAGCTGTCGGAAGCAGACTATGACATTATCCTCGGTGTCCGCTCCTCCGTCTTTCTTCCTTTCCGCAACCTCGGTCTTGTGATTGTGGACGAGGAGCACGAAAACACCTACAAGCAGCAAGACCCTGCCCCTCGCTATCATGCTCGCAATGCAGCCATTGTACTCGCCTCCATGTACGGCGCCAAAACTCTGTTGGGTACGGCAACCCCTTCTGTAGAGACTTGGCACAATGCCACATCCGGTAAGTATGGCCTCGTGGAACTGAAAGAACGCTATAAAGAGATACAACTGCCGGAGATTATCCCCGTAGACATCAAGGAGCTGCACCGCAAGAAGATGATGAACGGTCCGTTCTCTCCACTGCTCCTGCAATACATCCGCGAAGCGCTGGAACAGAAAGAACAAGTCATCCTCTTCCAGAACCGCCGCGGCTTCGCCCCCATGATAGAATGCAACACCTGCGGCTGGGTACCCAAGTGCAAGAACTGCGACGTCAGCCTCACCTACCACAAGGGGCTGAACCAACTGACCTGCCACTACTGTGGCTACACCTACCAACTGCCCCGCATCTGCCCCGCCTGCGAGGGCACTGACCTGCGCAACCGCGGCTTCGGCACGGAAAAAATAGAAGATGACATCAAAGCCCTCTTCCCCGACGCCCGCGTAGCCCGTATGGACTTGGACACCACCCGCACCCGTACCGCCTACGAGCGCATCATCTCCGATTTCCAGCAAGGCAAGACGGACATCCTGATAGGCACGCAAATGGTGTCCAAGGGTCTGGACTTCGACCACGTCAGCATTGTGGGCATACTCAATGCCGACACCATGCTGAACTATCCCGACTTCCGCGCCTACGAGCGCGCCTTCCAGCTGATGGCGCAGGTTGCCGGACGCGCCGGACGGAAGAACAAGCGCGGCAGGGTGGTGCTACAAACCAAAAGCATCGACCATCCCATCATCCCGCAAGTCATTGCCAACGACTACGAAGCCATGGTAGGCGGGCAGCTTGCCGAACGCCAGATGTTCCACTACCCGCCCTACTACCGCCTGGTGTATGTCTACCTGAAGAACCGGAACGAGACCCTGCTCGACCTCATGGCACAGACTATGGCCGCCAAGCTCCGCACCGTCTTTGGCAACCGTGTGCTGGGACCGGACAAGCCGCCCGTAGCACGCGTACAGACCCTGTTCATCCGAAAGATTATCTTGAAGATAGAAACCAATGCCCCAATGGCACGTGCCCGCGAGCTGCTCGTCCAGGTGCAAAAGGAGATGGTGGCGGAAGACCGCTTCAAGTCGCTGATAGTGTATTATGATGTAGACCCGATGTAAATAACTCGTAACTAAAGAAATATGAAGAAGATACTTTTCGTTTGCCTCGGCAACATTTGCCGTTCCTCCTCGGCAGAGGGAGTCATGAAACATCTGATAGAAGAAGCCGGACGTGCGGATGAGTTTTTAATCGATTCTGCAGGCATTCTGTCCTATCACCAGGGCGAACTGCCGGACAGCCGGATGCGTGCCCATGCTGCCCGCCGTGGATACAATCTGACGCATCTTTCGCGACCCGTACGTACCGAGGATTTTTACAACTTTGACCTGATTATCGGTATGGACGACCGCAACATCGACGACCTGAAAGATCGTGCCCCTTCAACCGCCGAATGGAGCAAGATACACCGCATGACGGAATACTGTACAAAGTTTACCCATGCCGACCATGTACCGGACCCCTATTACGGCGGTTCCGAAGGTTTTGAGTATGTGCTAGACATTCTGGAAGATGCTTGTGCGGGGTTACTGCATAGCATTTAATCCAGCGGCATTACATGATACAGTGTCCCCTGCCTTGACTTCTTGTTCGGTATTTCAAGCTTCTTGAGCGTCCGCCCGAATACGGCAACCTTGTTGATTGCCAGACGGTCACGCGTCTTTGTCTGTAAAGCGGAAAGAATCTGCATGGGCATCACCCATTGCCCCTCTTCATCCTCTTCTGCCGCGCGGAAATGGCTGTGGAAGAGTTGTTCCAGTGGGGTGAGCTGTTCAAATTCCCGGTTCGTCCGCTTCAAGATGGCTTCATCGGCATCATCCAGCCAGTAACGCTCACCTTTGGCTACGGCATTCAGAGCCTGCGCATAGAGCTGGCGGTAGTTGATGGTGACATTCGTATCGATGGGACCGGTGACCTCAATGCAGATGAAACGGCGGCTGCCACTGGGATCGGACAGCAAGTCCTTCTGATTGCTGGTACCGATGAAGGAGGCATACCGCCGCATCTCACGGATGGTGCTGCCGTAGGGTTTGCGCAGGTTGGCAACCGGTTTCTGCAGCAGATGCTTCAAGAAACCCTGCTGGTTGATGCTGATTTGGTCGAACTCGTCGATGTTGACGAGCAGAAAGCGTCCCAGGCTGCGCTCCGCTTCCTGCCTGCTCTTGAAGTCGATGCTGTCCGTATAGCCGAAACGCAGCTCCGGTGGCAGCAAAATGCGGCAAAAGGTGGATTTCCGGAACCCTTGAGAACCGACAAGCAGAGGAGAAGTATTGTTTCCGTGTTGCCGGTCCATTCCACGCCAGTGTGCCACCATGCCCAGGAACCAGCGGTAGAACAGCTCCTGCCAATGAGGATTGTGGCACGGAACGAGGTCGGCCAACGCCCGGATGCGGTCTTTCCCGTCCCAGCGGCCGGTGTCGTAAAGGTACTCTTCGACGGGATTATAGAGTGGCACGTAGTCTGAAGTAAGGAAACGGTTGATGTCGCGGTCCCATACGCGGATACCCTCCTTCAGGGCATTCATGGAGACCGTACTGCGGGCACGCTGGTCAGCAGGCTTGAAATAGAAATGGACGGAGTCGCGCTGACGGTATTCCAAATCATCCAGAACGGTGTTGTAGCGGAACTCATACCGGCGGCCCATAAACTCTTCCAGCCGGAAAACGCTCTCCTGCTCTTGCGTCAGACTGCTCTTTTTCCCGAAGCCTTTAAGCTCTTGATATAGGTTATGAATCGTTTGACGAACAATGAATTCATCCGCTTCCCGGTAATAGTGCATCAATGTCTGGCGGACTACTTCCTCTTCGGGGATGCCTGCCTTGAAACAATGTTCGGCCAGAGGCACCAGCAGTATCCGTAAATCCCCCTCCCGTTTCCAGCCGTCCAATTCGCGGAATGCACGGTCAAGGGCTGATTCGAAGAGTATGGCGAAGGTGTCCGAGGCTTTACTGTCCGGATGCAGCCGCAACAGCGGATTCTTTTCTGCGAGTTTTCGTTGCCGGAAGTTCTCTTCCTCGGGCATGCCGAGGGGCTGTTCCAGGCAGAAAGGTACAGCGGCAGGATTGTAGTATGGATATCCGTCCAGAGTCATGCGGCAACTCTGGGTAAGGGAAGGTTCTTTCAATGTAATGGCAAACGGCAGTAAGGGCTGGTAGCACTTCACCGCCATACGGTAGGCGTGGGCATGAAACAAGGTGGCATCGCTCTCCCGCTTCGGCGTTGTGCCGTCGGGCAGGGCAAACAATACCCATATCTTGGCACTCCGTCCGCTGGAACCGCAGAAAGCGGCAAAGGTCTGTGGCAGCAGGGCGGCTTGTTGCTTTACATATTCCGCTTCGGCAATGCCCGACAGACGGTTTACTTCCAGTTGTACGAGTCCGTTATAGTTCTTCATCCGCCGTTCTCCCTCTTGTGTACGGCTATATTCCACGGCAGGGTAGATGCGTGGCAGTTTGTCTATATGTTCGTATTGGGCGCAAGTACCCTCCAGTTGAGGAAGGATGGCCCGGAGGGTCGATACATGTCCGGCTTTGGTTTCGGTTTTCAGTTTTTTAATCAGTGCGTCCGCTTCCAGGGTGCTGAGGGCTTCCTTTCCGCTCTCTTTTTCTGCTCTAATCAAGGTAATTTTCATTCTGTTTGTCAGCTTGTTTGGGTAAATATAATTCTCGTAAAGATACGACATCAGAAGGCGGAAAACAAGTATTCAGCAGAATAATTATTAAATAAATGCCTGCTTCCACAAACTATACAGCGTGGTGTCGGAAACCTTTGGATTTCTTTTTTAAAACATAGGCATTCCTTTGCTTTTCTCCCTTTGTTTGTCTACTTTTGTATAGGGAATAGATGACGCCTAACGACCATGAACAGCTCTGCTTACGGTCATGAAGCAATCGCTTGACGACTGTAAGCAGAGCTGTTCATGGCCGTTAGGCGTTTCTCTTCCCAAAGCTTTTACGGATGAAGTACGTAACCCGCACCTATTCCGCATAGGGCGCGAACGTATTGTACAACAACTTAAAAGACATTGAACTATGGCAATTTTATTCGATTGGTATGAGCTCCCAGAACCTAAAGACAAACAGCGGGAAGAAAAGATACTTCATCCGCGCATCCGCTTGAACGGCTCTACCACTACCGACGAACTGCGTCGCAGAATTCAGGAACGCAGCTCGTTGACGGAGACTGATGTCTCGGCGGTACTGGATGCCTTGTCGCACGTCATGGGGGAAGACCTCGCCGAGGGGCGGCAGGTACATCTGGACGGTATCGGCTATTTTTATCCCGTACTGACGAGCACGGAGCCGGTGACTGCCGCGACCAAACGTAAAACCACCAAGATTAAGCTGAAGGGCATCAAGTTTCGTGCCGACCAGGTGCTGAAGAATGAGATAGGCGCTATCAAAGCTAAACCGCTGGGGCTGAATGAGCATTCCCAAAAGCTGAGTGACAAGGAGATTGACAGGCGGCTGACGAGCTACTTCTCTACGCATCAGTTCCTTACACGCAGTGATTTTCAGAGCCTCTGCGGAATGATGCGCTCTACTGCACAGCTTCATATTCGCCTGCTTCGCAGCGAAGGCAAACTCGAGAATGCAGGAAAACTCAACCAACCGATTTATGTACCTTGCACGGGGTATTATGGTAGAGACGAGTAGGTTACGGTAAAACTATAGCGTTTTGAGTAGGTGGAAGCAAAATTTGCTTCCACCTTTTTTTGTTGCTTCCACAGCAGCTCAAATGCCGATGGATAGGGGGATGCAGGAGGTGGGTGGAAGTGTGGAAGCAAAGTGATGGAAAATAAATTTCTGGAGAAAAAAAGAGGGCATTCCGTTTTATCGGAATACCCTCAAGTCTATCTATGTACTATATATCTTACTTCTTCAAAGTAATTGTTACAGTAGTGGTTGTGGTAGCACCCCACTTATCAAGTACAACGAGAGAAACCTTACATGGAACATCGTTCTGCAATGCAGTTTCTGCGCTCTTCTTCACTACTGAGAAGTAAGAGTAAGCATCAGTCTCAGTCGGAGCAAACTGACTTCCACTATGGTCTTCAATAGCCAGATATTCTTTGGCATTGTCATCAGCCAAAACAACTCTCACGCTTTGGATTCTACTATCCATAGGCTCAGTTGTATCCGCTACATAATTAGCACCTGATTTCTTATACATCTGAGTCAAGTTATAAGCCTCTCCGTAAACATCCTTAGCAGTGATGTTCTTCAAGCTAACCTTGATAGGACTAACACCATTGCCAGAAGCATTTGCAGCTGCAGTAGCTTCCAAGGCACCTTCCTTGATTTCAGACTTAACTGTCAAGTTGAATTTATCTACAATCTTAGCGATGTGAACGTTGCCGAATACAGTGTAAGCAGCCTGGATTTCACGAGTTGAGTAAACATTGTCTCTGTTGTCTGCATTCTGAGCATTGTCGTATACCTTAACGCTGATATCACCCGCAACACCGGTTGTTGTAATCCATGGTGTACAAGTGTGTCCATCAATTTCGTGAAGCGTTTCAGTAAACGCTACATTGGTCTTTTCAGCACCCATGTCTTTGTACAGCTTGAACAAGTTATAAGTAACATCTGTACCATCTGCTGAACCGTAAGCTACAGCGTTGTCACCAACGAAGTAAGCAGACAGTCTGCTGAACGGAGTTACAGCTGACTCAGCCGGAGACTTGATAGTAACCTTAACAGGAATTTCAAAGGCGTTTACTGTGGCTCCCTTCTTCTTCAAGCCCAATACAATTTGATAGCTTTCTTCTGCTGGGAATGCTTTAGTGTAATCGAAACTGAACTTGATGTACAACGGGGTCTGAATCTTAGAGCCAGCCGCTGAAACATATTGACCTGCACTGTTTTTAACATAAAGAGTGCTTGCATCAATTGTTGTAATCCAGCTTTCATCGAATGCAGTTCCATCCTTACCATATTTCACACCGTTTACTGTGATTGTCTTTTCAGTAAGAGCCTTGCCGTCTGCCCAAGTAATGCTTCCAACCTTTACAACAGAAGGCAGGTCAGTGTCAGTTGAACCAGCCAAAGCTGCTTGAATATCACCCAATGGCAAGAAGAAATCAGCATTAGTTTTATTTACTGTCCATTCTACATCACCTAAAGTTGTTGAAGGAGCAACATATTTAAAGGTTACTGCAATAGTCTTGGCAGTTGTAGCTTCTGCGACAGTTCCATTCACTAACAGATAATTTACTTTAATATCAAGAAGACCAGCCTTTTCAGCCTTAATCGTATTTCCTGATATAGTTGCACCAAGATTTGCTGCAGCAGTCTTATCGGCAATTTCAAAATAGTAATCAACGATATAAGGAGTCAAATCGGCAACAGCAACACCATTAACAGTAGCAACATTAGCATTTTTGAAACATCCGATTAAATCAAGTTCCTTATTGATGTCAACAGAAAGAGCTTTCAGGTTAGTTACAGCAATTGTATTAACAGCCTTTTCTGTCACTTTTACATCATATGCGGAAGCGACCAAACCGTCGGCAGTTTCAGTCGTTAAAGCATAAGTTCCTGCAGATTTACCACAATTTGCTGTAGAAAGATACTCTACAGTCATATCGAATACACCCTTGTTCACTGAAGCTGCACGAGTCAATGCATCTTCAGTCATGTTAGCTACCGGATTAGTCACCTTGAAAGGCATATTACCTTTTGAATCGGACAAAACATAAGCATATTTAGTGGCATCGGCATCCTGAGGATTTACAATGGCACTTAATGTACTAGTCTGTGAAAGCAAAATAGCGTCTTTCTTATATGTTACATTATTAAATTTCACATCAGCACCCAATGCCTTACCATAGCTCATTGTAACATTAGCAGCTTTAATCTGACCGTCATCAATAGAAACCGCTTTCAAGCTTGTAATAGATGCGGCTTTGGGTAATTTGATGACAGCAGGTTCGCCTTCACCATTTTCACTCGTTGCAACGTGCAGTTCCCAGTAGCTGGTCTTATCTACGACATAAGTACTTGCTCCCATGGCAGAAATGCCAGTATCAGTGCCGACATAGTCATTCTTTTCAGCATCCCATTCGTAAGTCACCCAATTACCGGTTTCCTTACTGATAGAAGGAGCTTTAGCATTGATGCCATTTACTCCATTCTTACCTTCAGAGCAAATACCGGTATCTTCGTTGTTGATGATGAAATTTTTAGTAACTGGATCGATGGTGATTGTAGCAGCATCACCCTTATCCCCTTTATCACCTTTAATGGTTCCAATGGTGCTAGTAGTATTATCACTCCAAGTGATTGTAATACCATCACCATTTTTCACAACGTTGGTAACAAACTTACCATCGCCCACTTTTGCCTGCAAGTCGCTGATTGAAGCCTTGATACCAGTCAACTCATTGTTGATCTGATCAATGTCATCATCATAGTCCTTACAAGACGTGAAAGTTCCTGCAGTACCAACCATTAAGGCACTAAACAGGATTACACTTAGAAACTTCTTGTTCATAATTGAAAACTTTAAATTTATAAATTTAAAAAATAAAAAAGTGAATAATCTCTCATTTTCATTCCCTTTCACATAGTTGTTGATTATATGATTTTTTCCGTTACTTCGCAGGTAACGGGAACCATCTTGAATCAATTATGTGAAAAGAAGTTTAATATAGTTGTAATGTCCCTATAATTGTTTATAACATTTTAAGTGATGAAAGATGAAAAGTGACTTATAGGTGGAATTCTGATAATATGACCGAGAGGTAAAGTTACGATAAAGGGAAATCAAAATATTTATAGGGAAAGAAAGACTTAAAGTGTTATTTTGTAGAGTTTTGGCTTAAGGGGAAGTTGTTGAGAAATGAGCGAGAGGACTCTTCCCTTCAAGAGATGCTTCTTGCGGGAGGAATAAATATGGACACATCTAGGCCGCTTTATCAATAAAAATAAAAAAATCTATGCCGAGATTCCATTGCTTTTTACAAAAGAAATTACCTTCTCATTTGCTTCATCAATCTTCTTGTCGTTGAAAGGTTTGAGATAGGTTTCAGTAACATTTATCGATGAATGTCCCATCGCTTCGGAAATAATGCCAGGGTGAATCTCACAATAATATGCCATTGTGGCCCACGTGTGTCTTGCCGAATACGAACTAAGATGTGAACTCATATTCAAATGTGTTTTTAAAGCTGACAGCTGATAGTTAAAACGCCTCAAAGCTGATTGATACTCTTTATAAGCCGCTTCTGTACCATCCTTGCTACGTAATATTGGGAATAAATAAGGTGAGTTCTCGTCCTTATTGGATACCATGTGTACCAGCTGTAAGGCTTCAGGGGATAGAAGTACCCGTAAGGTGCGACCAGTCTTTCTTCTACGATAGGACAATACATTCCCTTGCAGGTCTTTCTTGTGCAAGAAAGCTAAATCGACAAATGGGAGACCACGCATCATAAACATAAAAACAAATAGCATTTTGGCTTTTTGAAGGCTTGAGGAAGGAATCCTTTTGGACAAATCCATTTCTGTCCCGCGAACTAAAGTTCCTATATCCGAAGCTTCCAAAGCTCTTTTCTTGTCTGCTTTAGTTCCTGTATATACATGTTCGAATAATCTAGGAGTATAACGGACACATCGTAAATCTACAGCTCGATTGTAAGCCGAGCGAATGACTTTCATATAGGTAGAAACGGTGTTCCAACTGCAATCTCGTTGACGCAGGTGCATTTCAAAACGTTTCAAAACCACTGGATTCAATTTGCGCAGATGCAAATCCCGATAGTTATTGAATGCGGAAAACACATTCAATGTGGATTGGTAAATATGGGCTGTTCCCCATCTTCCATTTTCTCGAAGCTCTCCAATAATAGTTGACAGCATTTCTTGTAAGGTAATCTCTTTCATCTTCAATTTAAATTATACATTCTCTTATTAATAATATGTATAAGTACAATCCCTTTATAATGCAGAACATACGTGCAAATACACTAATAATTGGGGCGAACAACAATCCCATTAACAAAAAAGTGCGCTTAAATGCAGATTTTTCGATTAATTATAAAAAAACAGCATTATTATTTGCTCATTTATAGAAAAACAATTATGTTTGCACGGAAAATTCCTCCGTTACCTGCGAAGTAACGGAAAAAACACATATAAAAATGTGAGGAAAAATACTGTAATCGTAGATTTT